>JAKLEJ010000319.1 GCA_022711695.1 Verrucomicrobiota bacterium
GGCGGTGACGATCGGGGCCGGTTGGGCTTCCTCGGTGGGGGCCGTCACGGTCGGCTCCTGCGGCGTCACCGTGGGCTCGGAAGGCTTCTGGCGCCCCGGCCGCGACTCGTACTCCGTCCGGGCCTGCGCCACGGCCTGCACCACTGAGCCCAGCATCAGACGCACCGAGCGGATGGCGTCGTCGTTGCCCGCGATCGGGTAATCCACCTGGTCGGGGTCGCAGTTCGTGTCCACGATGGCCACGATGGGAATCTTCAGGCGGCGGGCCTCGGCCACCGCGTTGTGCTCGCGCTTGATGTCGATGACGAACATCACCTCCGGGTGCTTGTCCAGGTTCCGGATGCCGTCCAGGTTTTTCACCAGCCGGGCCGCTTCGCGTCGGAGCATCGACTGCTCCTGCTTCACATACTGGTTGATGCTGCCGTCGGCATCCATCTTCTCGATCTGCTTGAGGCGATTGAGCGACTTGCGCACCGTGTTAAAATTCGTCAGCGTGCCGCCCAGCCAGCGCTCCGTCACATAATACTGGCCGCACACCTTGGCCGCTTCCTTCACCGCTTCCTGCGCCTGCTTCTTGGTGCCCACGAAGAGGATCCGTCCGCCCTTGCGCACCGTGGTCGCCATGAACTCGCACGCCGCTTCCAGTTGCTTGACCGTCTGGCTCAAGTCGATGATGTGAATGCCGTTGCGCGCGTCGAAGATGAACGGCTTCATCTTGGGGTTCCAGCGCCGGGTTTGATGCCCAAAATGCACGCCCGCCTCGAGAAGTTCCTTAATGCCAATGCTAATCATGTTCTTCCGTTGTTACAGACCCGCCGTCTCCGGCTGGCCATCCCGCGGAACACGGGATTGTGTTTGTTGTTGTTGTGGCCGCTGCCGCCCGCTCGGGCCGCAGTCAGATTCAAGGCCGTTTTCCTCCCAGGCCGCCAAGCCATCTCTGGCCCTGCCGTCCCGGCAAAGGAACGGGAAAACTACCAAGATTCCCCGTCTCCGCAACTGTTATTTTGGCCCCCTCCACGCTCACACACGCGCGCTCGCCTTCCAGCGGACGCAAATCCTCGCCCCCGCGGCGGTCATGTCGATCCTCCTCGTTCTTCAAAGGCAACAGGGGCGGCTCTGGAGCCGCCCCTGCTCAGTTCGTAACCGTTTTGCTGGAACGTTGGATCCCCAGACCGCTTCCTACCAGCCGGGCCAGCCCAGCGAGCCGGGCGCGTAAGGTCCCAGCTCCTCTTCCTCGGTTTCCCTGGACTTAAGGTGTTCTTCCTCAGTCGCCTTGGGAGGAATCGCCTCGGAGCCTCCCTCCCAGGGCGGCGCCGCGCCCCAGCTCGGGGCGGTGGGGCTGGGCCAATGCGCCTTCGGGAAGCCCTCCGCCAATTCCAGGTTTCGCCGTTCGGCGTGCATCACCAGGCGTGTCTCGGTCTCGCCCGGTCGAAACGCGCTGAACGGGGCCGCCAGCAGTTTCCGGTTCAGCCCCAGGAATCCGCTTCGGACTTCCAGCACCACGTAGGACACCCGCTCGGTATGGCAGTCGATCACGACGTCCTTGATCCGACCCAATCGCTCCCCCTTCTCGTTTTCCACCCGGATGCCAATCAGGCCGCTGGCCTTGTTGTACACGGTGGGGCTCCTCGCCTCCTGGCTTTCCCAGTGGCTCTTGTGGTCCTGGCACACCGGCGCAGGGGTTTCGTCGGCGCGCGACGCCGCCCCCCCTCCCGCCAGCGCCAGGCACAGCGCCGCCGCCAGCCGGGGATCCCACGGATTACACGTTCTTTTCATGTTCATTCCTTTCTCGATTTTTCGTGCATTGTTCCGGTTTCATGGCATGGTGTGCGCCTTGAAGCCACGAACGGCGCAATGGGCCGCGCATGGTGTGCGCGCAACCATAACGCTTGAACATGACTCATATTAGTTTTATTTGCAAGCGGCCCGGGCCGGAACGCCCCCGCGCGGGCCGGGCCCGCCTTTGGCCCGCGGCGCTGCTCCTCTGCCTGGCGGCGGTCTCCGCGCCGGCCCTGAGCCTGGAGGAACTGGTCGCCGACCCCCGTCTGACACCCGAGGGTCTGCTGCGGCAGTTGGCCGGCTTCAGGTTCCGCCTGGGGCGAACGGTCCAGGCCCCCGCGGCCTTCCTGGCCTGCCAGGCTGGGGATTGCGACGATTTCGCCCGTTTGGCGGCGGAAGTGCTGGGGCGCAAGGGTTACACGCCCCGGTTGGTGGTGGTCCAGATGGAGCGCGAGGCGCATGTCGTCTGCCATGTGAAGGAGATCGACGGCTACCTGGACTACAATCGTCGTCGCGAGGGGCATCCGGTGGTGGCATGCGCCGGCGAGTTGACCGAGGTGGCCGACAAGGTGGCCGCCTCGCTGCGCGCGCGATGGCGCACGGCTTCCGAGTTCGTTTACGAGACGGGACGCCCGAAATTCCTGCGGACGGCCTTCCACTGAACCGGCCTATTCCCGAGGACGCCCGGGTTCCGGCAAGATTGGCCCCCCCCTGCGCTGAAGCCTCCGGAGATTCCCGTTTTTCTGCGCGTCGTTGTGGCTGCGGGCCCTTCGCCGCCTTGGCGGCGCCGGGTCGATCCCGCGTTTTGGCGCGCGGACCGGTCGAGGCGGTCCGTTCCGCCGGCTCTCCGGACGCGGGAGATAAAAAGGGCGCGGGCCGAAGCCCGCGCCCGAATGCGCCAAACAGTGTCGCGGTGGGACAGCCTAGACCGTGTAGGTGCTGCTGGCCACGCGGCCGCCCGAACCGGTCCAGTTGGTGTGGAAAAACTCGCCGCGCGGCTTGTCGATGCGCTCGTAGGTGTGGGCGCCGAAGTAGTCGCGCTGGGCCTGGAGGAGGTTGGCGGGCAGGCGTTCGCTGCGCAGCCCGTCGAAGAAGGCCAGGGCCGTGCTGAAGGCCGGGGCCGGGATGCCTTTCTTGACCGCCGCGCTCACCACCTTGCGCCAACTGCGGGCGCAGCTCTTGATCGCCTTCTTGAAGAAGGGGTCGAGCAGCAGGTTGGTCAGGTTCGGGTTCTTGTCGAAGGCCTTCTTGATCTCACCCAGGAAGACCGAGCGGATGATGCAGCCGCCGCGCCACATGAGGGCGATGCCGCCGTAGTTGAGGTTCCAGCCGTGCTGCTGGGCGGCGGCGCGCATCAGCATGTAGCCCTGGGTGTAGCTGATGATCTTCGAGGCATAAAGCGCCTTCCGGATGTCGCTCACCCATTGTTTGCGGTCGCCCGCGAATTTCGGATTCGACGGTTTGAAGACCTTGGCCGCTTCCACGCGGGCGTCCTTCAGGGCCGAGACGCAGCGGGAATAGACCGCCTCGGCGATCAGGGTGATGGGGATACCCAGCTCCTGCGACGAGATCACCGTCCATTTGCCGGTCCCTTTCTGGCCTGCCGTGTCCAGAATCTTGTCCACCAGCGGTTGGCCGTCCTCGTCTTTTTTGCCCAGGATGTCCCGGGTGATCTCGACGAGATACGACTCCAGTTCGCCCTGGTTCCACTCCTTGAAGACCTCGTGCATTTCGTCGGCGGTCATGCCCAGGCCGTCCTTCATGATCTGGTAGGCCTCGCAGATGAGCTGCATGTCGCCGTACTCGATGCCGTTATGGGTCATTTTGACGTAATGGCCGGCGCCGCCTTCGCCCACCCAATCGCAGCAGGGCGAGCCGTCGGACACCTTGGCGGAAATGGCCTGGAAGATGGGTTTGACGTGCGGCCAGGCAGCCGGGCTGCCCCCGGGCATGATCGAAGGCCCGCGGCGAGCCCCTTCCTCGCCGCCCGAAACGCCCGTCCCAATGTAAAGCAGCCCCTTGCTTTCGACGTATTTCGTCCGGCGGATGGTGTCCTGGAAGAGCGAGTTGCCGCCATCGATGACGATGTCGCCCGGCTCCAGAACCCCCAGCCACTGCTCGATGAAATCGTCCACCGCCGAGCCGGCCTTCACCATCAGCATCACCCGGCGCGGCTTCTTCAGCAGCGCCACCATCTCCGCCAGGGAATGGGCCCCGAGAATGTTCGTGCCTTTGGCTTCGTTGTTGAGGAAGTCGTCCACTTTCGAGGTGGTCCGGTTGAAGGCCACGACCGTAAAGCCGTGGTCATTCATGTTGAGAATCAGGTTCTGGCCCATCACCGCCAGCCCGATCACCGCAATATCGCCTTTGGGTTCCATGTAATCGTGCTCCAATGTTTTCGCAGTTGTATCGTCGAGATGTTCAGCCGCGGCCGCGAGGCCTGTTGCGGGGCGTCATCCCGTGTTTTGCCCTCCCGCCCGGCCCGTCGGCGCGCGAAAGCAAAACGATACAGACCGCGCCGCCTGGCGCCAGACAAAACTGGCTTCTTGAATCCGCGCCCCACGCCCGGGGCCCGCTACTTCCATCCGGCGAACGTCCGGGGCGTCTGGATTCGAACGACGAATCCGCCGCCGGCCCGCAGGGGTATGGCCAGCCTGGCGCTCTCGGGCGGCTTGATGCCGGATTCGATCTGGCAGCCGACGCCCGTCGGGGCGTCGCGGTATGCGGTCAACTCCTTGCCGGCGAGATCGAGCCCCGAGAGATCCAACTCGATCGTTCGCGGCGTGCTCCGGCAGTTGAGCCCCGCCACGTGCCAGGCGTCCTGCTTGCGGCGCGCCATCAGGACAGTCTCTCCAATGGCCGATCCCGGCAGCACGCGGGTTTCGTCCCAGGTGACCGGCAGGCTGCGGAAGTACTCGAGCATGGGGTGGGCCAGGTA
>JAKLEJ010000032.1 GCA_022711695.1 Verrucomicrobiota bacterium
CGGCGACCGCGAGAACACCGCCCACAGAAACACGGCGGTCAGCGCAAAGCGCGAAACGGTCAGCTTGTTGGGCAGGTTCATCGAGCCTGGATTCCTCGGCGCGTTCTTGCGGCGTGCTTGCGGTTCACCAGTATTCCTCCACGTGGATGGTTCCGCTCTTCCCGCCGCGGTCCGGCGAGAAGCCCTTCTTCGCCAGCAGAGCCTTCACCTGCTCGATCATCTCCGGGTTGCCGCAGAGAAACACCTCCAATTGCGCCGGGTCCAGCGGCGCGTTCGCCAGACGCTCGATGACTCCCGTTTCGATCAGGTTCTGGATGCGGCCGGTTTGCCCGCGAAAATGCACATCCTGCTCGGGCCGCGTGATCGAGGGAATGTACACCAGGTTTGGCCGGAGCCGCGCCAGGCTCTCCAGTTCGGCGCGGTAGCCCAGGTCCCAACTGCAGCGCGCCCCGTGCAGCACCACAAACTTGCGGGTGGTCTCCTCGATCAGCAGGGTTCGCAACATGGACATATAGGGCGCCAGGCCTGTGCCGGTGGCAATCAGCAGCACGGCCTTCCCGGGCGGCACGCGGTCCAGCGTGAAGAGGCCGCTCGCCTTTGGCCCCAGCCACAGGCGGCGGCCGTGCCCCAGGGCGAAGAGCCGCGGCGACAGTTCCCCGGTCGTCACCAGCGTCAGGTAGAACTCGAGGTAGCGCCGCTCGACGCTCGAGGAGGCAATGCTGTAGGCTCGCCGGATCATCTTGTCCGGGGCCGGGGGCGGGTCTTCCGGGGCGGCCTCCGCCACGCGCGGTTCCTTGCCCAGCAGGCCCAGCACGGCAAACTGGCCCGGCGTGAACGGATACAACTCCTGGTCGGGCTGAACCCGCACCACGATGAGCTGCGGGTTGATTTCTTCCCGGCCTGCAAGGACGGCGTTGTACGGCGTGGTTTCCGGCGTGCTCATGGACGTCATGCTTCATTCCTGCCCGCGGGCGACGGCGACGGCGCCTCTTTCGGCCCGTGCGGGGCGACACGCCTCATCATGTCTGCATTTCGCGCCGGGGTCAATGAATCCTCCCTGCAAACCCCGGCCCTCGCCGTCCCGGGCGAGCGGGGCCGCGGAGGCGAGCGGGGACTTCAATCGACGGTGATGAGCCGGTAGAAGCGGGTCTCGCCGGGGCCCCCCGGCAGGACGGCGGCGCCGTTGGTTCCCAAAGGCGTGACCGCAAGGCCGGTGTCCTCCCATTGGGCCTCACCGAAGCGCGTCAGGGTCTGAACCGCGTAGGTCCGCCCGGGAATGGCCGGCCAGTTCAGAGTCAGCGTATTCGATGACCAGGAACAGGCGCCGAGCCTCAAGGGGGGCAGCACCACCAGCGTAAATTCCCGGGTGTCCTGGGCGGGTGGGTTGCCGTTGTCGCGCACCGTGACCGAGATCCGATTGGTGCTCGGGCTTTGCCCAGGCGTGGGCGTCCAGTCCATGACGCCCTCGGTCGAGATCACCACGTTGGAGGGGGCGCCCTCCAGGGTGTAGGAAAGGACGTTGGGCGGCAGGTCGGCGTCGGCGCCGGTCAGCGCGATGTGGAACGTTTCTCCCAGATGGTTGGTCGCCGAGGGGATGGCCGAAAGGACAGGCGCGGAGTTGGCCTCCATCACAGTCGCGCTGAAGGATTGGCTGTGCGACGCCGGGGGATCGCCTTGGTCGGTCACCCGCACGGTCACAAGGTAGCCCGCCGGCCCTTGAGCTTCGGAGGGCGTCCACGAGAGAATGCCGGAGATCGGATCGAGGACCATGCCGTCGGGCGCGCCGGGGGCCAGACTGTAGCGCAGCGCATTCGTCGGACCGTCGGTGTCCGTTGCGGTGTTGGCGATTCGGAGCAAGGCGCCCTCGAAAACCGCCTGTGGGGCGATGGGCGTGAGCGTCGGCGGGTCGTTCCATTCCAGCACTTGGGCCACAAAGGTTTGGCTGTCGCTCAGCGGGGGAGAGCCCGAGTCTGTCACCCGGACCGTAATTGGCCAGAAGCCCGGCCCCTGGGGTTCCGAAGGCATCCACGAGAAGACGCCCGTTGCCGCATCGATGCTGGCCCCTGGCGGTGCGCCTGGATCGAGGCTGAACGTCAGTATCTGCGGAGGGAAATTGCTGTCCGCGGCGGTCGCGCGGAACGTCAGGAGGGCTCCCTCCACCACCGTTTGGCCGGCCAGGGGGGTCAGTCGGGGCGCGACATTGGGGGTGGCAACGAGATTGGCCAGCCCCGGCGTTGGGCTCGACATCGTCTCGATCCCGGCCGCGCCGTCGGGGAATCGCCCCTGGCTGACGTTCTGGGTCTGCTCGCCATACGCCACGGTGTCGATGACGCCCCCTCCGGGAAGAAAGAGGCCGATGGCTTGGCCGCTGGCCCGAAGGCGGAACCCGGCATGCAGGTCGCCGCCCGGTTGGTGTTGCTCGGGCTCGCCGTCGGCCCAGACCAGGAGATGGCCGCCCGGGCCGATCACTGCGCCTGCCGGGATCTGCCACTTCTCCGGTTGAGCCGGATCGTCGCTCAAGAACAGCCCGGACAGGTCCACGGCATCCCCCCCGGCGTTGTAGAGCTCGAACCAGTCTTCGAAGTCGCCATCCGCGGGATCCGCCAGGACAGCGGTGTTGTCCGCCATCCATTCGTTGATCGACACCCGCAGGCCAGTCCCCGTCGGATCGTTGGGGCTGCCGGGCGTGGCTATGGCGAACCACTGGCGGGGGCCGGTCGCGCCGTCCGGGTAGCTGCCGCTGGAGCGGTTGACGCCGGAAGCCTGGTAGTTGAGAGAATCGACGATGCGCAGTTGGCTGTTGTTCGACCACACCAGGGCGATCGAGCCCGAATCCGGCGCGAGACGAAACGCGGCGTGCCATTCCGTCGGGCTGTGCTGCGAGGGCTGCCCATCCAGAAAGACGAGCCGGAACTCGCCGCTGGAGAGGGAGGCGTCGGCGGGAAGCGGCCACCGGGTCGGATCGGCGTAGGAATCGGTGAGGTAGAAGCCGGTCAGGCTGACCGGGTTTGTGCCCGGGTTGAAAAGCTCGACCCACGGATCGTATTCGCCCGCGCTGTCGGCCAGGAGGCTGAGATTGCGGGGTTGCGCTTCGTTGATCCGGAGCGCGGGAAAGGGAGGCAGGACCGCCCGGACGGAGTTGGGCGCGCCCGGGGTGCGGGCGGCCGGCGGCGCTGCGGCGTCCGTTTCCAGCGTCAGGCCGAACACGATATCGCTGCTGCCGGCGCTGTTCTGGTGGACTTCCACCGCCAGGACGTTGTCCCCCTGGATCAGACGATCGGTGGGGATGGCGAAGGGCCCCTCCAGCGCGGCGTCCCCGATGGTGCGCCCGGCCAGGGTGTCGTAGCCGGCGGCCCCCGCGTCCATTCCCAAGCGCATCGCCTCCGTGCCGTTCAGGTAGAAAATGGCCCCGTCGTCAACCACCGTGAACATCTTCAAGCCGACGCTGCCGGGGACGCCGGCATAGTTGAAGTGAGTTCGGAAATAGTAGGTCGTGCGGCCCAGGCTCAAAGGGGTGCTCTTGGGGGCCGGCAGCGCGGCGCCCTCGACATACAACAGTGCCGCCCCGGCGGGCCAGGTCATGTCCTTGTAGGATGGCAGCGTCCACACGGCGCCATCCAGGTTGTTGCTTTGCTCGAACCGCCAGGACTGCGTCATGCCGATGAGGGTTTGGGGCGGATTCGTCTGGACGGTCGGAGCGGTCGCCCAGTTGGCCGCGCGGCTGTTGTCCTGGAGCGGGTCGATCAACTGCAGCGAGGCGCCGGAGCCAGCCGCGTCCGCGGGCCAGGGCAGGGCGGTCTCGTAGGCGACCTCGTCGATGATCGTGTCCGCGTCCAGGGCGCCGCCCGGTTGGATCAGCGCGATCCTTTCGCCGTCCGGATCGAACGTGCCGGTGAACTCGCCTGCCACCGGGATGCCCGAACCGTAGGCGGCGGCGAATGCCGCCTGGTTGCGGGCCAGCACCATGAAGGCCCCCGGTTCGATCACGGCGCCGCCAGGGAGGGTGCCATCGAGCCCCTGGATTCGCCAGCCTGAGAGATCGAATGCCGAGGACGCCGAGGTGTTGAGGATCTCGATGAACTCGGCGCCGGGGATCGGCGGATGATGCATCAGTTCGTTGATGACGAGCCGGTCCTGCGGCAACTCCTCGATGCCGGTATAATTGACCCGCACGGAGTCGAAGGCGCCCGCGATGACCTGGCCCTGCCGGTCCAGGCCGCCGATCGCCAGGCTGTTCACCCCGGCATGCAAAGTCAGGCGCACCGTCCAGTTGGTCAGGCTGGTCCAGGTCACAGGCATGGCAACGCCGTTGACGGCAATCGCGCACACGTTCAGGGGCGCGCTTCCAGCCAGGGTGATGAGGTTGCGGCCGGTGGTGAAATCCTGGCCGCCGTTGCTGGTCAACTGGAACGGCGCGGTCACGGTGGACAGCGTGGCCAGCAGATTCGCCCGCCGGGTGGCGATGTAGTTCTTGATGTCCTGGGGGCTGGTCGGCCCAAGCCCGTTGGCGTCGAACGCGGCGTAGCGGGCGTCCAGCCAAGGGTTCCCGTTGGCCGCGAGCAGGGGGCCGTTCGCCGCCTCCAGCAGCGCCTGCCAATAGAGCCGCTGGAACGGGGGATGGGCGAAGATCCGCGCCAGCGGACCGTCGCTCCAGGCGAACAGGTCCGCGTCGGGGTTGTTGCCGGCAAACGCAAAATCGATGTCCCAGAGCAGCACCCGCCAGCGATCGTTGCCGGGTTTGCAGGCGTACATGTTCTGGCCGCCGCCGTTGCCGTAGCTGTCCCAGTTGCCAATCAGCTTCTCCACCGCGAAGACGCGCGCCCACTCGTTGACGTCGATCGTCGAATCGATCAGCGCGGTGTAGGCTTCGCCGCTCAGCGGCGTGTTCGCCGCGTCCACGAGCCCGTAGATACTGGCGTAATTGTTCGCCGAATCGACCACAGCCCGCTTCTGCCAGTTCCAGCGGTAGCGCGCCAGCTTTTTGGCCCCGCCCGACGTGGTGTAGAGCCCCAGGTTCACCCCCGCGGCCGCGAACGTCGCCGCAGCGTCGTCGAACTCGAACCAGATCGCCAGCTTGTGCAGATCGCCACCGGGGTTCACGAGAAACCACTGATCCAGGAAAGCCCGGTTGGGCTGCTGCGAATCCACGAACACCTGGTTGCGGCGCTGGCCGTTCACAAAGAGATGGACATGCCGCGCGTGGTTGAACGGCAGGCCCAGTTGCGCCGCGATCCAGTAGGCGTGCGTCTCCCGTTGCGCGGTCGAGTCGCCTCCGCCGTTGCCCGGCATGAGCAGGTTCAGCTCGGTCTCTCCCAGAAACGAGTCGTCTTCCGGGAACACCAGCGCATAGTCGCAGCCGTTTCCCAGGGGCGAGTTGTATCCCGGCGAGTGCCAGGGGCTGCCGCTGTAGAGGGCCCCGGCGTTGTAGATGACGCGGCCCCCCTGGATGAAAGTGGCGTCGAGCGGTTTGTTGCTGAGCTTCTCGCGGGCGATCCAGCGGTTGACCGTGGCTTGCGTGATCCAAAACCGGTAGGACCCCAACGTGCCGTCCCCGGGCGGCGCCGGGTCGCCCCAGCGCACCAGGCATTCCCGCGCCGGGGCGTCGTTCGGAAAGAGGGCAGGGGAGGGCTGCGCATGAGCGTCGAGCGCTTCGATGTGGAAGGCGGCCATGACGCCAGCCGGCTGTCCGGGAATCACGGCGCTGAAATAGCCGGCCCCGTTGTTCGACATCGGGGCCAGCAGAAGATCTGTGGACGGGTCGATCCGGTACCTCACTTGCAGCGCGGCCAGACCGTCCGGATCGCTCGCGCGGGCCACGATCTGAACCGCCTGCCCGGCCGCCGGCAGCGCCGGCAGATGCGTCACCTCGGCGATCGCAGGGCCGCCGTTGGCCCGGGCCCGGCGGTTGGGCTGGCCGGGCGTGCCCAACGCCCGGGTGGCCAGGATGTTCGTGGTGACCTCGAGGTAGTTGCCTCGCAGGCGCATCAGAATCTCCGAGCCTCCCGCCAGCCACCGCGCTTTCAGCCGCAAGGTGGCGACACTTCCCGGCGCCAGGGTTGTGCCCAGGTTGAACCGAATCCGGTTCGCTCCGGTGTCGCCCCGGCCTGCCGAGCGCACGTGCAAACAGCGGCCGTTGTCGCCATACCCTCCCGTTTCATCCACGTTCGAGTCCTCGTGGGTTCCCTGGGGAACCCAGCCCTCGATCCCCGCCTGGAACGACGGGTTGGCGATCAGGTTGGCGCCACCGGCCGGGACTACCTCCACGTCGTCCACGAGACATTCGCCCGGGCTCAGCAGGAAGATTTGAACCGAGTTGGCCGAATCCATCCCGTGGTCAAGCACGCCGGTGTGTTCGAGGGTCACCCAGGGGCTGGCTGCCGATTCATCGCTGTCAGCCCAGTTGGGCGCCAGCCGCGCTTCGGCCCGGGGATCGACCCGTTCCAGGCTGCTGCCCCCGCCGTCGGACCAGCGGCCCCAACGGCCTCCGGCCTCGAACTTGACCGCATCCACAGCCACGTGGAGCCGGTTGGTGATCCAGGAACCGAGCAGGTTGGTCGAGATGGCGATGGCGGGTTTGTCCAGGACGACCGTGTCGCCGTTGTTGCCCAACCCGCCCGAGTAGTCGCCCAGCACCGATGCCGGCGAGAGGCCCGGGTGTCCGGTCAACAGGCAGGTCCGGTCGCGGGCCACGGCCAGGCAGGCCCCCGGGGCCAAGAGACAGCCTGCGGGAAAGGTGTATTCGATTCCGCCCCGCAGTCGCCATCCCCCCAGGTCCGTCGTGTTGGTTCCCCGGTTGAGCACCTCCACATACTCATCGTCGTCGCCGGAGGGCGGATGATACATCAGCTCGTTGAGAACGACTGGTGAAACGCGCGCCGCCGCGTTGTTGCTGCCGGCGGTGGGGAAGGCCAGCCGACTCCACACCGGCGCGCCGTCTGGGCTCCGCCCCCAGGCCACGCCGGTTTCCTGGTCCTCGAACCTCACCGCGTCGATCACGGTCACGCCGTTCGTATTCTTCAGGAAGATCGTCTCCCCTTCGGCGTCGAGCCCGAACCCGAGTTGAGTCTGGTCGAACGCGAGAAAGCCGCGCGCGGGGATGACGCTGCCGGCGGGGAGGCGGAACTTGTTTGTCGCCGGATCGTCGGTGAGCCAGCAGCCTCCCAGGTCCACCGGGCTGGGCCCGTAGTTGAACAGTTCGACGAAGTCCGCTTGAGGCGGATCGGTGTTGGCCAGGAGTTCGTTGATGAAGACGGTTCGACAGGGATTGGTGTGGAGGATACCGGCGGCGCCGGGCGAGCCGCCGGCCTCGTCGCTGGCCGCCCAGGCCCGCGGATTGCGCTCGCCCAAGGTCGGTCGGGCCAGGGTCAGCGAATGGCCGGCGCCATCGGCGGCGGCGGGATAGGGCGGATCGTCGTCGTAAACGGCCTCCAGCAGAACGCCGCCGGTCCGATCGCGGAGCCGCACCGTGCCGCCGCCGTTGTCCAGAACGTTGGTGGTGTTGGCGGGGTTGCCGTCGCGTCGCAGCGGCCCCAGCACGTTGGTCAGGCCGGTCACCGCCTGGAGGTCGGGCGGGTTGGCGGCCACCACGCGGCAGCTCAAGGCCCCGATGGTCGTGCCTGCTGGGAAGGTGTAGTCCACTGCCCCGGCCAGCCGGCATCCGCTCAAGTCCTCGGCCCAGGGATTCGAGTTGTAGAGCTCGACGAATTCGAGGACGCGCCCGTCGGGCCGGGCGGCCGGATGATACATGATTTCGGTGATGGCCAGCGGCGTGCGCCGGCTGGAGGGGCCGGGCGGTTCGGGCAAACCTCGGACAAGCCCCGTGTCCAATGGGACATACGCCAGCGAAAACTGCGCCTGGCTGTTGGGGAGAATCGCGTTGGGCGTCTGCGCCCGGTCGCGGACGTTGTTCACGGTCAGGACATAGGTCGTTGTGAACAACAGCGGGCTGGTTTCCAGCAGGACGGACCTTCCGTCCGCCCCCAGTCGCGCGCCGAGCACCGAGGCGCCTTTGTTCAAGGCGTAATTCGTCGAAACCGTGGCGGAGGCCGGCTCGAGGGGCTCCGAGAAATAGACCGTGACGAAGGTCGCGGCGCCCAGGCTGCTCGCGGCCAGGATGGTCGGCCGGGTCGTGTCCGGGGAAACCGTGAGCACGGCCTGGAGGCTGTTGGTGGATCCGAAGTAATTGGTGACCACGCAACGAAAGCGGGCCCCGCTGTCTGCGAGCACGGCCGGCCCGAAGACGAGGGTGCGGTTGGTGGCCCCGGGCAGGTTCTTCCCGTTGCGCTGCCACTGGAATGCCGCCCCCAGGTTTCGAGCCAACTGAATCGTGAAGGCGGCTGTCTGACCTTCGATCACGGTGACACTCGCCGGTTGTTCGAGAATCGTCGGCGGTCCCACCCCGTAGGGAACCAGGAACGCCGCCGGGATGGCCGCATCGCTGTTGTTCAACGGGCCATCGCCCGGCTTCTGCCATCCTACCGCCAGGTTGTCGCCCCCGCCGCCTTCGCTCTGCAGCGCCTCGACGTAGTACCGCTGTCCGGCGTTCAGCGTGACCGGGGCCGATTTTTGGTTCGCCTCCTTGTTCCATTCTCGCGACGAGGTCCACGCGGCCACCCAGGCGATTCGGGTCTTGTGCGCCGGGGTGTCATCGGTGCTCAGGTAGAGTTCGCCATTATCGTCGCTGGCAAGGTAAAAGACGTAGCTGCCGGTGATCGGTGGGATTAGCAGCGCCCGCAACCGCTGGCCGTAGTTGTCCAGCACGTCGCTCGGCGCCTCGAAAGCCGTGGTCAGGATCCCGTCGAACGATGGGCTGTTCGGATAAGCCGGCGCATTTGTGAGGCCCGGAATGGAACCGCCGCCCGCGTTCAGATACACCTCGCGCAGCACCCCGTTGGATTGCCCGGGAACGCGCGCGCCGCTCAGCCCCAGCGACAGCAAAATCAGGAGAACTGTCCGGATACGGCGGATGAACGGGTTTGCAGTGGCCATTCGCGAGGAATGGTTACCACGATCCCGCATGCTTCTGCCAGCGAGAAGAATGGGAGACCCTTTTCGCCGCCTCCCTTGAGGACTTCAGGACTCCGCCGGGACCGCCGTCGTCAACCGTCTTCCCCCCTCCTCAACAAACGGCGCCCCTGCGCGGCAGCGGGATTTACCGGCCCGCAGGGTATTTCCAGACCCAGTCCCCTTCCTGCTGGTTGACGTTGCCCGATTTGTCGAACAAGACCACTTTGCCGCCCTCGTCCACGCCGTTGCTGGCGATGCTGTAGAGCTCATACGATCCCTCGGCATCCACTTTGTACCTCAACGGTTGCCCGTCGATCGCATCGATCGGGGCCTGTTTGAGATACTTGGGCGTCAGTTCGGTCAACGCCTGCGGGAGCTTCCCGTGGTCCAGGCGAAACCGCTCGAGGGCGCAGGCCGTGGCTGCCATCGTCCCGGCCATGTGGCTGTTGACGGCTCGATTCATGACTCTCGCCAAGGCCGGCAGAAGCAGCCGCGAGAGCATCTGATGGCGGAATACAGCCTGCACAGGGGGCCCCTCCAGCTCCTGTTCCATGGCCTTCGCCGCCTGGTCCAAGGCCTTCAGGTCCACCCGTTCCTGCCCGCTGGGCGCCATCCTGAGCAGGTGCTCCACAAACAGCCGTTGATAGTTGATGCTTTCGAAGTAGAGCCAGCCCTTGGGGTACAGGTAGGACAAAACCTTATCCAACATCTCGCCCTCCATGGAACGCGGCGCCCCCTCCTCCATTGAACTCCCCAGGGTGGCAAACGTCATCTTGTGGGGAAACTGGCGGGCGAACCCGTCGATTCCGCGCTGGCCCAGCACTCGTTCCCAATTCAAGGCCCGTCGGACCTGGCTCAGCATGTTCACCCCTTCGATCCGCGCTTGCAGTTCCTCCAACTGTCGGGCGTTCCACTGCCGCGTTCCCAATCCGTACCACACCGCGCTGATGCCGATTTCCCGCAGAGCCACCGAGACCAGGAAGGAGATCAAGATGGGATCGTCCTTGAGCGTTTCGCTCATGTGCAGACAAAACAGAGTGTCGCGAAAAGCAGCCTCCGGCTGTTTGAGGCGCAGCTCGGCCACCGCCCGCGTGGCGCTCTGCTGGCCGAGGCCCTTCCAATGGGCCAGGTATGGCAGCAGAATGGCGAAGGGATCGTCCGTGTCGTAGTTGATGTCGAAGTTGCTGTAGCGGCGTTTCTGCGCCTCGGCCTGCAACGCGTCGATTAGCGGCCCGGTGGTCTGACGATAGATATCCAGGACCAGTTCCGCCGCCTTCTCAGGGGAGGCGGGCGGCTCGACCTTGGCGCCTTTCCTGGGTTCGCCCAGCATCTTATAGGGATCCGGCCAGGCGGACTTCCGCCAGGTCCCGCCCATGTTCGGGGACTGGGCGTAGCCCAGTTTTTGCGCCAGCTTTTGAGGTTCGTTCAGCCGCTCTTGGAACTGCTCGTAATCCTTGCCAAGAGGCCGTTTCTGCTGAGAGGTGTAGTCATACAGCGTCTTGAGCGCCGGCGACCGGGCAAAATTCGCGTCCTCCGCAAGCGCGGGAGGCTTGACGGTCTTGATGTCCACGGACAGCCCTTGTTTTTCAAGGGCCTCCCGGTAACGGTTCCACGCCCAGCGTCCGCGGACCTTTTCCTCCACGTAGAATAGCACCACCAGCGTGGCCAGGCTGAGAAGGACGCAGGCGATGCGCCCCAGAACGCGCGGCGTGAACACCCAGCGGAAGAAGCGCAGAATCCAACTGCGCTGGAAGATCGAGGCGGCGCTGGCGGTTTGGTATGGATTTGCTTCGAGGGAATCGTTCATAGGCGCAGGATTGTTCAACTTAGGGTTGCGACCGCGGTGGTTTGCCGGTGGAGAGTGAAGGGCGGGCGCCCGGGAGCGGGCCGCGACCGGCTCTGGGGGCCAAGCGGATGCGTGGCCGGCTCCGGTTGTTCGTAATCGGTGGCCATCAGCAACGATCGGAACTGCCGTCGTTGTTCCGCCAGGAGGTCTTGCCGGTTCGCCGTTGGCGTCGGCAGCGGTCTCGGCCCGTTGGCGTCGGCCATCCAGTTGGCCGCCAGCAGCGCCACCCACAGCGCCGCCAGCGCGCCGTAAAACGCGCGGCCCGGCCACAGCAGCCCTGCCCAGAACGAGACCGTGTCCGTTTCGTGCGCTCGTGATTCTAAGGCGGCCCGGATCGCCGATTCCTGGCGACGCCATAGCGAGGCCGTGGCCTGGCCTTTCTGCAAGGAGCGCGCCACAGCGTCGTCGAAGCGCTCCTGCGCCTCGAAGAAACGGCGGCAGTCTGCGCAGACGGCCAGGTGGTTCTGGATCTCGCCGCAAAAAGAGGGGTCCAACTCGCCGTCCCGGTAGCTGCTCCATAAGTTGATTGCCTCGTGGCAGTTCATAATTCCTCCAATCGTGTTGTCTGTTTGCGCCGGAGCGCGGCTTGCATCTTGTTTCGGGCCCGGGCCAGGTAACCCATCACACTCCCTACCGGCAGGTCCAATTCCTCGGCGATCTCCTGGTATTTGAAGCATCCGATGGCGCGCAGCAGCAGGACGGCCCGCTCCGGATCGGTCAGCGACTTCAACGCCAGGTCCAGGTGGTCCTCCAGGCTTTCCTGCCAGCTCGACAGCTCGCCGGGCCTGCCCCAGGGCGCCTCGGGTTCGGCTTCCGCCAACCGTTCCAATTCCTGGGGCTCGACCTGAAACTCGAACCGGGCGACGCGCGCGTGCTTTCGGTTGAGGGCCAGGGCCTCGTGGGTGAGGATCTTGAACATCCAGGCCCGAAAATGCGCCGCATCCTGGCAGCGCTCGATATGGGTCACGGCGCGCATGAGGGTGTTATGGATGGCGTCGGGGAGTTCTTGCGGGTCCCACAGCAGCCGCCGGCAGTAGGTCTCCAGGTCCCGCTGCTGCGGACGCAGCCACTCCAGGAACAGGTCCGCTTTCTCCACTGGCCGCGTTGGTTTCATGGGTCGCCATCAGTATAAAGCCGAAACCGCCTCCGATTATTACAAAAAAATTCATTCTTGGCTGGATTTGGGTTGGCTGCGGGCTATGCTGGGTGGAGATCAATCGCGGCGCAAACGGCCGGCGCACTTTCCGGGCGTTCTCCGCGTGCGACCTTGGGCACTAACCGGCAGAAACAAGATCGAAATCGTTATGAACAAGGCTCTCCCGCTGGCATGTCTTCTTGGAGTGTTGGGCGCCGGATCGCTGCGCGCCGACGCCGTGGTGGTCTTCAACGAGATCATGTACCACCCGGCCACCAACGAACCCGCCCTGGAATGGGTGGAATTGCACAACCAACTGGCGGTGGACGTGGACGTTTCCGGGTGGTCGATCGCCGGCGGCATCCAGTATGCCTTTCCCTCGAACACGGTGGTGGCGGGCCGCGGCTACCTGCTGGTGGCCAGCTCGCCGACGACGCTGAGCGCCCTGACGGGCCTGGCCAACATCCAGGGGCCTTTCACTGGGCGGTTGGGCAACGGAGGCGATCATCTCGAATTGCGCAACAACAGCGGCCGGCTGATGGACCAGGTCGATTACGGCGTCGAGGGAGATTGGCCCGTGCCGCCGGACGGCGGCGGGGCCTCGCTGGCGAAGCGGGACCAGGATTCGGCCAGCGCCGAGGCGGCCAACTGGACCTTCAGCCCGCTGCCGGGCGGAACCCCAGGGGCCGAGAACTTCCCCCCCGAAGGCGTCTTCATCCCGCCGCCCGGGTTGGTGTCCTACTACACTTTCGATGAAACGGGCGCGCAGGCGGTTGACCTTGCCGGGCGGAACGAAGGCGTGTTGGGGGGTGGCGTGTCGCGGTCCGGCGGCGCTGTGTTGTTTGACGGAAGCACAACTGCCTTTGTCAATCTTGGGCCGGGCGCCACTCGCAGCGAGTTCACGGCCTCGGTCGGCGTGACCGTCGAACTGGCGGTCAAGCCGAACTGGAACGGCAGCGGGACTGCCGTGCTGTTTGCCAAGGCGCCCCCTCGGCCGGCCCCCTACCGGGACACTGTCCTGGCGAGCCGGCCGCTGGCCTATTGGCGGTTGGACGACGCCACCACCGCCATTCGCGACACCACCACCAACGCTCGAAACGGCACGGCCACCGCGGGCGTCGCTTTGAGCCAGCCCAGCCTCATCCCCAGCGATCCCGCCAACTCCGCCGTGCAGATTGGCGGTGCGGACCGGATCATCGTCAACGGTTTCGAGAAAATCGGTCCGGCTGGCTACACGGTCGAATTCTGGGTCAAACCCAACCAATTGCCGACCGCTTGCTGCCAGGGGTTGGTGGGCGATGGGGAGTCCTCGGGCGATTACTTCATGATGAATTACATCCTGGGCCCCAACCAGGGCCTGGTTGGCGCCGTCCGGCCTCACTACGGCCCCGGCAACACTCCGGTTTCCATGGCCAGTCTCACCGCCCTCCAGGTGGGCAGGACCTACCATATCGTCACCACCTGGGATGCGAACGCCGCTGCCAATAACGCCGTCATTTATATCAATGGCGTGGCCGATCAGACTGGCACCATTACCCGCAACCTCCCGGCTGCCGGCACGACCGGCGCCAACCCCGTTTATATCGGCAAGGACGGACGCGACACCGATGCCACCGGCAGCAACAACACCTTTGACGACGCCGCCCTCTACAATTACCCGTTGAGCGCCGCCGAGGTCGCCGCTCATTACGCGGCCGGCACGGTCGTCAATTTCGATCTCAACCGCGGCAACGCCATCCAACTGGCTTTCCAGAACGACGGCAACAACGCCCAGGCCAACCCCCCTGTGGCCGCCGGCCCCGTTCTCTCCTTTGGCCTGGTGGTGGGCGGCGTGTACAGCGAATTGGACATGCCGCTGGACGGTCAGAACGGCCGCCCCACCCTGGCGGCACTGCAGGACGGAACCGTTCACCACCTTGCCGCCAGCTATGACAGCGTCACCGGTTTGAAGGGCCTCTTTGTGGACGGGGTGCTGTGCTACAGCGCGACGCTCTCGGGACTGGTCTCGTCCGACAACGGCGCCAACGCCGTTGCCGGCAACGGCGCCGCCCCGGGGACCAACTTCTACACCGGCGCCATGGACAACCTGGCGTTCTGGGGCCGGGCCCTGAGCCCTTCCGAGCTGGCCGCCCATGTGGCCGCGACCCAGGCCGGGCTCGGCTATTTCGATTCCACCACCCAGGTGGTCATTCCCAATCTCGCCTTCAACGAATCCGCCTCGTCCACCAATGGCGAGTTCTGGATCGAACTGATGAACTACGGGACGAACGCCGTCACCCTGGATGGCTGTGCGGTCGTTCATGACGGCGCCACCAACCATCACTATGTATTTCCCACCAATGGAGCGAGCCTGGCGGCGGGCGCGTTCCTGGCCGTCAACGCCAGCGTTCTGGGGTTCCAGCCCGAATCGGGTGACAAGCTGTATCTGCTGGGTTCAGGCGGCGGCCGCATGCTCGACGGGCTCGTGGTGAAAAAGACCGCGCGCGCGCGCCATCCCGACGGGGCCGGGGCCTGGCTGCACCCGAACGTTCCAACCCCTGGCGCCGCCAACAGTTTTGCCTTTCGCAGCGAGATCGTGATCAACGAAATCATGTATCATCATGCGTTGCTGCCCTCCACCAATAATCTGCCGCCGCAGGAGTCGTCCGAGGCCTGGATCGAGCTTTACAACAAGAGCGCCGCCCCGGTGGACCTGACCGGGTGGGATCTGACCGGCGGAGTCGGCTACAACTTCGCCCCCGGCCAGATCATTCCCGCGGGCGGCTACCTGGTGGTGGCAGACGACGCAACTCTGATGCGCGAGTTCTATCCCTCGATCTCCGTCGCGGGCAACCTTGTGGGCCGGCTCTCCGGGAAGGGAGAGCGGATCGTGCTGCGGGATCCAACGGGCAACCCCGCCGACGAGGTGCACTACCGCGACGAAGGCCATTGGCCTGCCTACGCGGATGGCGGCGGTTCGAGCCTCGAGCTGCGCGATCCCAACGCCGACAACTCCAAGCCGGAAGCCTGGGCCGCCAGTGATGAGTCGGAAAAGTCCTCCTGGAACGTCGTGAGTTAC
>JAKLEJ010000320.1 GCA_022711695.1 Verrucomicrobiota bacterium
GCCGGCCGCCGACTGCGCGTTCGACCACGGCTGCGGTCCCCCAGCCATCGAGACGCTCAACGCGGATTCACCGGACCGCCTGCCGAAAGGCAATGGAACTTTTCCGCGTTGCGGAAAAGTATTGCTTTGATTTCAATTCCTGCAGGAACCAAACCGGCGGCTGGAGGAAACTCGCGGCGGGCGAAGAGCGCGAGGGCGGTGGTCCGAGCACGCCGCGCGGCTTCGCGCTTGTCCGTGCCCCGGGTCGGGCTTTCCGGCCCGAGGCCGGACAGGTGAATCCGCGCATCCCCCGCGCCGGCCGCCGACTGCGCGTTCGGCCACGGTTGCGGTCCCCCAGCCATCGAGACGCTCAGCGCGGATTCACGGGGAAGTCAGACGGTTCTTCGAGCCTTTGACCGTGAGCTGAATCACGGCGGGCTGGTTCGTGCCGTCGAAGCGGCGGACAATTTGGCGGTAGAAGCCGGCGGCCTCGTCGCGGCGGCCGGAGTCCCACAGCAGATCGGCGGCGGCTTTCCAGGCCTGGAGCACTTCCCAATCCTCCGCGGGATATTTCTGGGCGACGGCCGCGTAGCATTTCAGGGCCTCGTCGAGGTTGGTCCGGGCGGCGTGGATGGAGCCGAGATGGCGCAGGGCCTGCGAACACCAGTTGGATTGCTCGGGATAGTCCGCCAGCAGGCGGCGGTAGGCGGCGGCGGCCTGGTCCTGCAAGCGGGCCTGGTCTGTGCCCGAGGCCAGGGCCGAGGGATTGTGAAACTCTTTGGTGGCCCGGTCGAAGAGGGCCTTGGCGCCTTCGGCGCGCTGGAGCGGAGTCTGGCTGGGCTCGCGGGAGCAGCCCGCCGCCAGAGCCAGAACGCAGACCGCCAGGCGCAATCCCGTCCCGGCGACCCAACGCCGCGGCTTGGCCTCCATGACGCGATCGGGCGTTTCAGGACTCATGCTACCGGGTGGCGTTGATCCCATGGCGCGTGGTCAGTTCGTAGCCAAAGCGCTTCGTCTCGCGCGCCTTGAGCGGCGCAAGAAACCTCACCTTGCCGGCGTCCATCTTTTCGTAGGGCGCCGCGGTGGCCAGCGACCAGTCGCCGGCGAAGTTGCGGCGGAGATCGAGGACAATGTCGGTCTGGCGCGAGTTCCGCAGCTCGAACTCCCAGGTTTCGCGGGTGGTCCAGCCCTTGACCTCGCCGCGCGTGTCGAAGCGCACGTCGGTTTTCTCCCAATTCATCAGCGCCGGCTTGACCAGGACCTGCCGGTCGGGCCCCATCTCGAGCTCCACGGTTTCGTCCAGCGGCGCATATTTCATCCGCGCGCCGCCGGCATACTCGTAGAGGCGCTCGGGGCCGGTCAGCCGGAAGGCCTTCACCGCGCCGTCGGGGAGCGGCTCTTTGCCGAGGCGGGACGGGGCCGCGTTGGTGAAGCGATAATAGCGCACCACGTTCCCGCCGGTGCGCTCGGCTTCATAGCGATAATAGCCGACGACGGGGACGCCGGCGGCGGCGAGGGACGGCAGCCGCTTGGCCCAGCCATTGGGAATGGTGTCGCGCCCCTCGACCGTGTAGAGGAAATACTCGGAGAGCTCCTCCTTGCGGATTTCCTTGCGGCGGAGTTCGTCCTCCTCGCCCGCCGCGGCCAGGCCGCCGGCGCGCCCGCCCACGGCCCCGCGGAAGCGGGCATAGGTGTCGCGGCCCAGGGCCAGGTTGCTGCGGAGGGCGGTGGTGGTGGCGGCCGGTTTCTTGCCGAGCTGTTCCTCGGAGCGCTGCCGCGCCAGATCGACAATCTGCTCGACCAGCCGGATGACCCCGACCACCACCCGGACCTGGGCGTTCTCGTAATCCTCGCCGCTGCCGTTCTGGACGCGCACGTGGCCGGCGAGGCCCATGAGCTTCTCGTTGGGCTCGAGCTCGGCGGCGTAATCGGCCGTCCAGCCGATGCCGCTGGTGAAGTAGTGAATCTCGACCGCCACGTCGCCGGCGGTCTCGCTCTGGATGCGCCACTCCAGCGTGTTGGCGGCGCGCGGCGGAAAACTCACGTCCAGGACCTCGATGGCGTCGGCGCGCTCGACCGCTCTGAGCTCGACGCTGGTCGGGTCGATGAGCGTGTTGGCCCACGAAAACTCCAGCCGGTTCAGGCCTTTCTTGAAAGTGAGCCGCCGGCTTTCCCTGACGAGGGTCAGATCGGCCGAGTTATAGACGGTGAGCTGGACGCTGTCCCGGGCGGGAAGGGTGACGACATTGATGCGCGCCCGGGCGGGCGCGGCCAGGAGGCAGAGGGCCAGGGCCGGCGCCAGCAGGCGCGGAAGCGTCAGTCGCTCAGCGTGTCGCATTGAGGCCATGGCGGGTGGTGAGAGTATAGGCGAGGCGCTTGATCTCGCGCGGCTGGAGCGGAATCAGGAACTTCACCTTGGCGGCGTCGAGCTTTTCGTAGGGAGCGACGGTTTCGAGGGACCAGTCGCCGCTGAAGTTGCGGCGCGCGTCCAGCAAGGCCGGCAGAGCCCTGGAGTTCTGGAGCTCCAACTGCCAGGTTTCGCGGGTGGTCCAGCCTTTGACATCGCCATGCGCGTCGAAGCGCATGTCGGTCTTCTCCCAGTCGAGCAGCGTGGCTTTCACCCGCAGCTCGGGATCGGCGCCCAGCTCCAGGTCCACCGTCTCTCCGATCGGGATGTACTTAGCCTGGGTGCGGCCCAGAAAGCTGCAGAGGCGGTCGTCCGTGGCCAGCCGGAAGGCCATGGCGGCGCCGTCGGGGAGCGGCTCCTTGCCCAGGCCGGACGCGGCCGAGTTGGTGAAGCGCCAGTAGCGCTGCACGGCATCGCCCCAGCGCTCCTTCTCGAACTTGCAGAAGCTGGCGATGGGCGTGCCCGCCGCCTTGAAGGAGGGCAGGCGTTTGCTCCAGCCGGTCGGGACGTCCGCCCGTCCTTCGACGGTGTAAAGGAAATACTCGCCCATCTCCTCCTTGATGACCTCGCGGGGGCGCGCGATGGCGTCTTTGTCCGCCTGGTCAAACAGGGCGCCGAGAAGAACCGGTTCGTTTTTGGCCTTGCTCAGCGTCTGCGCGACGCCGCTCATCCGTCTGGCCATGCCCTGGGGCTGGCTCGACTCCAGCCGTTCCCGCTGGCGCGCCAATTGGGCGATCTCCTCGACCAGCCGGATCACCCCGACCACCAGGCGCATCTGCGCGTTCTCGTAATCCTCCCCGCTGTTGTTCGTCACCCGCACCTGCCCCGCCAGCGTCATCGTCTTCTCGCTCCGATCCCCCTCGGCCACATAATCCGCCGCCCACCCGATCCCGCTGGTGAAATACCGGATCTCCACCTCCGCCTCCCCCGCCGCCTCGCTCTGGATGCGCCACTCCAGCGTGTTGGCCACCCGCGGCGGAAAGCTCACGTCCAGCACCTCGATCGCGTCCGCCCGGCTCAGCGCCCGAAACTCGACGCTGGTCGGGTCGATCAGCGTGTTGGCCCACGAAAACTCCAGCCGGTTCAGCCCCTTCTTGAACGTCAGCGTCCGCGTCTCCTTCACCAGCGTCAGGTCCGCCGAGTTGTAGATCGTCAACTGCACCGTGTCCCGCCCCGGCAGCGTCACCAGGTTGATCCGCCCCCAGGCCCCGGGGGCCAGGGCCAGGAGGCCCAGGCCGGCGGCGGCGAGGCTGCGGAGTGCCCGCGCCCGGATCCAACCGCCGGGAAAACCGAATTCTTCGCGTTTCATGGCTCGATCCTCCCGGGCGGCTTAGAAGCTCGTGGGTTCGTTGCCCTGAACGTTCAGCCGGTTCAGGTTGAAAGTCACCGTGGTCTTCTTCGCGCCGTTGCTCTCCGGCGGAAGCGTCAGGTTGTATTCGAAGGTGAACGCGTCCTTCTTGCGGTAGTCCTTGGCGTGGCTGTTCTCGATCATCTTCCAATAGCCGGGAATATGCTCGACCACCACCAGGTCCACCGGCTGCTTCTTGAAGTTCTCGATCTCGATCTTATAGACCTCGTCGGTGTCCCAGAGCACATCCTGGTTGCTGTTGTTGCGCCGGATGTTGGTGCGGTCGTTCTTGGTGCGGCGCTGGGTGACCTTCACCTCGCGGCTCTGGCCGATGAAGAGCTTCATCTCGCGGTCCACCGGGGTGAGCTGGGCCCAGTCCTCGCCCGTGAAGCCGACGCCTTCGCCGGGCTTGGCGCCTTCCTTCTCGGGCTGCTCCCGGGTCTTGATGAAGATGCGCACCTTGCCCGGCAGGAGGGTGTGGGCGCCCAGCTTGGCCGAGGCGCTGTTGGTGATCACGTAGGACAGCGGGATGCCCACGGTCTTCTTCTCGTATTCGGGGTCCCAGGGCTGGCTGGCCGCGTCCCAGGTGAGGAGCTTGCGAATGGGCACGTTTTCGACGCGCTCGGAGAGCATCTCCAGGACCTCCTCGTGGGCCACGGTCTTCTTGAACTTCTCGCCGTAGCCGATGCCGATCTCGGCGTCGGTGAGGTCCTCGCCCGAATCGTTGCGCAGGCGCAAGTAGTTCCGCAGCGTCAGGGCCTTCTCGTCGGGCTCGGCCACGGCCTTATAGACGATGTCGCGGTTGAGGCCGGAGAGCAGGTAGGAGATGCGGAAGCGCTCCTCCTGCGCGCCCGGGCTGGCGACCTCCCAGATGAGGGCGTTTTCGTTCGGAGGATAGCTGGTGTTGAGCACCACGACCCGCTCGGGGTTGTTCAGGGCGCGCACCTGGATGGACGCCGAATCGATG
>JAKLEJ010000321.1 GCA_022711695.1 Verrucomicrobiota bacterium
AGGGTCGCGCAAGTTTCCGCCAGGGCGTCCTCGCGCTGGAGCATCTCCTCGATTTCCTTCTCGAGAAGCAGGCTCGCTTCCTCCACCTCCCCGCCGGGCCGCGGGCTTTTGTCCCGCGTGTCCAGGCCCGCCGCGCGCGCTCTGGACGCGCCCGCGGACAGCGCGGGCGGGTCATCGGTGTCGGTCGAGATTTCGGCCGCCTCCTCGACGACCACCGGTTCCGGGCTGGCTCGGCCGCCGGATTGGATGCGGGAATAGACCTTGCGCGCCGCGAGATAGTCGCGTTCGTTCTGCACCCACAACTCCAGGCGTTGGATCTGGAGCGCCGCGGTCACCGGGTTCTCGCGAATCTCCGAGCGGATGCCTGCCTTGAAGAGCTCGCTTTTAACGGCGGCAACTTCTTCCCTGCGCTCTGAGCACATTAATCTCGTCATAACGGGTCAACTGGGTTGACGGTGCCACGTCAGACCCCTGAAATCAAGCCAGGGCGGTTCGTGACCATCAGGCTGTCCTGGATGAGGACAGCCACCAAGGAATGGCAGCAGCTCCGATGCCAGAACACGCGTCCGGGGGCTTTCTTCGGGCTAACGGGACGGTTCTTCCGGTGAAACAGGGGTTTGGGGCGGCCGGTTTGTGCCTAAGCCATGCGGGCTGCCTTTGAACACCGTCCGCCGCAGATCGGCCCCGGAGAGCTTCGCCTTGATGCGGCCGACGTGGACATGCCAGCGCTGCTGCGTCTCCTCGACTGGGCCGATCAGCCGTTCAAAGTCCCGCACGCTTCCCCCGCTTCGAACCAGGTCCAGACACGCGGAGCGACGGGGGGCGTCCTCGAACAGGAAGTGGGCCAGGGACCACCAGTGCAGGTAGTAGAGGTTGAAGTGTTCGTCGAGACTCGGGCCGCCGCGGCCCTCCAAAATGCCGCGCAACGGAATCACGCTGCCGTTCTTGAGGTCGGCGTCGAGATGGCCGGTCGTCGCCAATTCGTCGATCCACCAGACGGGATAGGCGTTGGAATCGATCGCCCCTGGAACGGGGGCATTATTCCGGATGAGGCGCGTCGAGAAATACAGAGCCAGTCCTTCGTCGAGCCATTTCTCCAGGCTGAGGCGCGCGACTTCACGGTTCAACTGGTGCACGGCCTCGTGAAGCATCCAATGATAGGGGTTGATCTCGGCGTCCGAGTAGTAGGCATGGCAACGCGGACGCCGGTAGAACGCCTCCGCCCAGCCAACGCCCGGGTTGACGCGTCGGAACTCCGCGCGGTCCCGGTAAAGGCGGAGCTTCAGCTTCGGGTGCGGTTGGCGGATGGCCTCGATAGCCTGAAACAAATTCGAGTAGGCGAGATAGTTGGCTTCGACCACCTGGGCGATCTCCTCCGTCTGCTGCCGGGTCGCCGTGGAAGCGATCGAGTAATGAGCGGTTTCCAGGGTGAGCGCGGGTTTCCAGGGGCGCGGGGCGAACTTCCAGGCGACGACACCGGCGAACACCGCCAGGTAGAGCAGCATGCGCGTCTCGCGCCCGGTCAGTTTCCATCGGCCTGTTCGCGTCCCGGTATGCATGCGTCCTCAGGAAAAGTGAAAGAGCCGCAGGGCGGTGGCAAGCGGAGAAACGGGGCCTGGAGCCGAGGGCGGCCGCGACGAGGCACAGGACACGCGCGGCGCGCGAGCTGAAGCGCGTCCGGATTTCGGCCGGCAGGGCGTTCGCCCGGTCAGGCGAGAGTGGGCGCGGGGCTGGCTGGGGGAGGAGGCGTTTTGCGATAGACGAGCCCCTGAAAGACGGCGATGAGGATGTCGCGCTCGTCGCGCACCTCGACGGTGTAATTGCCCAGCTTTGGGTTTAGCGCGATCTCGCGCGCGGTGGCGATGAGGAACCCGGAAGAGGGGGCCTTGACGAAAGAGATGTTCACATTCACCGCGACCGCCAGGGGCCCGTGGGAGTTGGAGGCGGCGGCGAAGGCCGAATCGGCCAGGGTGAAGATGGCGCCGCCATGGACTCCGCCCAGGGCGTTGCGGTGGCAGGGTTCCAGGCGCATCCGCACCGTGGCCCGGCCCGGCTCGACCGAGACCAGTTCCATGCCTGAATGGCGGGCGAAAGGGTCGTTTCCAAGCCGCTCGTGGAGGGGGTTCATGGAGCGAGATTCGAGCGTCCTCACTCCTCTGGAGTGAAGCTTTCGGCGAACGCCACCGCCGCGAGCATGGCCTTGGCTTTGTTGAGGGTTTCCCGGTATTCGTCTTCCGGCGTGGAATCGTTCACCCAGCCGCCCCCGGCCTGGACGTAGGCCTGGCCGTTCTTGAGGAGGGCGGTGCGGATGGTGATGCAGCAATCCAGGTTGCCGTTGAACGAGAAGTAGCCGACACACCCGCCGTAGGGGCCGCGAGTGGTCCCCTCGAGTTCGGAGATGATCTGCATGGCCCGGATCTTGGGCGCGCCGCTCAGGGTGCCGGCGGGGAAGGTGGCCCTCATCAGGTCGTAGGGAGTGTGTTTGGCCGAGAGCCGGCCTTCGACCTGGGAGACGATGTGCATGACGTGGCTGTAGCGCTCCACGATCATCAGGTCTTTCACGCTCACGGTGCCGTAGTCGCAGACCCGGCCCAGATCGTTGCGGGCCAGGTCCACCAGCATGACGTGCTCGGCGCGCTCCTTGGGATCGGCGAGCAGTTCGCGCTCGAGGGCCTGGTCTTCCTGGGGCGTCTTGCCGCGCCAGCGGGTGCCGGCGATGGGGCGGATCTCGGTCTTGCGGTCCTCGCATCGCACGTGGATTTCCGGGGAGGCTCCCACCAGCGAGAAGCCCTCCAGCTCCAGCAGAAACACATAGGGGGAGGGATTCACCGAGCGCACCGCTCGATAGACATCCAGGGCGGAGGCCTTGACGGGGGCCGAGAACCGCTGCGATCCCACGACCTGGATGATGTCGCCGGCGGTGATGTATTCCTTGGCCTTGAGCACGTTGGCGTGGAACTTCTCCGGGGACACGTTCGAGGCGGACGGCAGGCTGGGGTACTGCGCGGGCACGGTCACCGGCCGGTGCTCCAGCGGCTGCTCCAGGAGCGACACCAGCCGCTCGATCTCGCTGACCGCGTTTTCGTAGGCCTCGGCCGGGCTGATGCCGGGCTCGATGACCGCGTTGACCAGCACGGTGATGGTCTGCGCCACGCGATCGAAGATGATCAGCTCGTCGGCCACCAGGAAATACATCGTCGGCGTCCCCAGGTCGTCGCGAGGCGGGCGGGGCACCACCGGCTCGACGTCATGAATGAACTCATAGCCGATGAAGCCGACGGCGCCGCCGGTGAAGCGGGGCAGGCCCGGCCAGGAAACCGGCTGGTAGCGGCCCATGACCCGCTCGACCACCTCGAGCCCGTCCTTGACGCAGAGGGCGGGATCGGCCGCGGGATCGCGGCTCACGGTGAACTCGCGGACCGCCCGCCCGTTTTCGAGGATTTGCACGCGGTTGCCGTCCTGCCGGATGACGGCGCGCGGGTTGCAGCCCACAAACGAGTAGCGCCCCACGTGTTCACCGCCCTCGACCGATTCGAGAAGAAAGGACTCGCCCTGGCCGCGGATTTTGCGGTAGGCGGAGAGCGGGGTCTCGAAGTCGGCCAGGAGACGGCGGGTGACGGGAATGAGGTTGCCCTGCTCGGCCAGCTTGAGGTTGAGGAACTCGGTTTGCGTGGGTGAGTACATGGTCAGTCTCCCAGAATGGGGGCGATCAAGCGCGAGCGGCCGCGCCGGAGCCGCCAGACCGCCGCGAGCGTGAAGATGAGGACCGCCAGGGCGTAGGCCAGGATGCCCATGCCAATGGCAAACGGGATCCATTCGCGGCTGAAGAGCGCCAGCGCGCCGCCGACGGCGGCCACCAGGGCGGTCTGGGCAAGCAGGCAACCGACATAGAGCGAAGGCTGGGTTTCGCGGAGGCGCTCGCCCATCCAGCGCTGGTAGGCCTCCTCCCCCAGGGTGCGCATCAGCCAGACCCCCTGGAAATTGCGGGAGGCCACCAGCAGGCTGGTGGTGCTGACGATGACCGCGGGCAGCGGCCAGGCTGCGAAGACCAGGCAGAGGGCGACGTTGACTGCCAGGCCCCATTTCCACCCGAGTCGGCGCGCGATCGGGTTGGCTTCCAGCGCCAGGCGGGGCGTGGCCAAGCGGGTGCTCAGCAAGTCCATCCCGCGCGCGAACAGCAGCAGGTGCAGGAGGAGCAGGTACCAGCGGCTGCCGAACTGGACGGCCTCATCCATTCATTTTTTGCCGTAGATTTGCTCGGGGGTCTCGAGTTGGGCCTCGGTGGTCTTCCAACCGGCGCCCGCGGTTTCCACCGAGCGGAAGAAGCAGGAGCGGTAGCCCTCGTGACAGGCGGCGCCGGCTTGTTCCACCTGGATCAACAGCGTGTCGCCGTCGCAGTCGAAGGCGATGTCTTTGACCGCCTGGGTGTGCCCGCTGCTCTCGCCCTTCATCCAGTACTTCTGCCGCGACCGGCTCCAGAACCAGGTCTTGCCGGTCTCCACGGTTTTCTCCAGGGAGGCCCGGTTCATCCACGCCATCATCAAAACCCGGCCGTTGGCGGCGTCCTGAATGATTGCCGGGATCAGCCCGTCGGAATTGAACTTGAGTCGATCGTAAAAGCTCATGCGCGGCCGCACTCTACCCCCAAAACCCCGGCG
>JAKLEJ010000322.1 GCA_022711695.1 Verrucomicrobiota bacterium
AGCCGAGGGGCTCGCTGCCGCCGGCTTGAACACCGAGAAAGGCGGTCTCTCCCAGGAAGAGATTCGTCCCCGTGGGCTGCAGACTGATGAATGGCGGCGTCTGGATAAGCAGGGTGGCCAGTCCGCTGGTGACCGCGCCGTATCGGTTGGTGACGACGACAAAATAGGCGCCTTCGTGGGAGGGATCGACGGCCGGGATTCGCAGAGTGGCGCTGGTCGCGTCCGGCAACAGCGTGGCATCCTTGTACCACCGGTAGCTCAGGGGCGACGAGCCGACCACATCCACCGTGAAGAACGCGGGGCCGCCCTCGGCCACGAACCGGTTCTCCGGCCCTCGCACGATCTCCGGGGGCACGATCAGGTCCACGCGGCTGCCGGCGCTGGCGGCGCCGGCGCGGTTGCAGACCAGGACGGTGTAACGCCCGGCGTCGGCAAGCTGAATGTCGCTCAGCGTGAGGGTGCTGTTGGTCGCGCCTGGCAGAACCACACCATTCAAGCGCCACTGCCAGGAGAGGGGCGCCGCCCCCGTGACGGATGCGGCCAACTCAACGCTCTCGCCACGGTTGACCAGTTGCGACGGAGTCAAAGCGGTGATCGCCGGAGGCGCGACGACGGCGGGGCCGTTGGCGCGGCCGGGCGTCGGGAGGCCCGCGGTCCAGTTCACGGGGTCGTTGCCGTATTCGCCCGCGGCCCGCCGCTGCAGCGCCACGCCGGGTGAATTGGTGCCTCGGTCGGCTGCCTCAGGCCAGGGGGCATCGTCGAGGTAGCGGACGCGATCCACCAGGATGTAGCCCGCCTGGCCGGCGGGAGCATCCGGGTCGGGCCGGCGCAAATCCAGGTCATTGCCGTCGTTGCCGAGCCGGCCGTCATAGGGACCGAGCACCGGGACGGTGGGCGGGACCTCGTAGAGGGCGCGGAAAGCCTCGACCTGGGCGGCATTGGTGCTGGGGTCAAAACTGACCAACAGCAGGAAGCCGCCCGCCGGCAGGGTCACATTGGTCGGGAAGTCAAAATCGACGCCGTCCCGCAGGTGCCAGGTGTTGGCCGGCCGAGCCGGGTCAAACAAGGCCACAGGCGCGCCGGTGACATTGAGAAGTTCGATGTATTCGTCACGGACATTGTCATTGGTGAGGAGATCCGGGGGATGGTACATGATCTCGTTGATCACGACCGGCCCCACCTTGGGGGAGGCGTTGGGCGCGCCCAGGCCTGTCCGAAACTCGGCGAGGGAGGCTGGCGCCCCGATGCCGAAGGTCTGAGCGCTCAGGGCGGTGAAATCGGCGCCAACGCTCGTTTCATGCCGTCCGAAGGGAACGCCCTTTTCGGCCGGGCCAAAATCGGCCGCCGCCCGGTAGCCGGTCAATTCGCCCAGCGCATCCACCTGTGAAAGGAAGACCTGGTCGCCGTTCAGGCGGTCGAGCGTAAACCCGGGCAGCCGGGTGGTGAAGTCAGGGTCAAATTGCCAGCGATAGAACACCGCAAAGCCGTCCGGCAGCAGCACGGCGCCGTCGGGAATGCGGAAGCGGCGCAGATCGTGGCGCGAGTTGCTGAGCCACCAACCGCCGATCTCCACGGCCGCCGCGCCCTGGTTGAAGAGTTCGATGGCATCCTCGAAGGGCGAGTCCGGCTGCGGCAGCGCCTCGCTGATGAAGATTTGCGGCAGCGTGAGGTAGTTGGGAGACTCGGGCGAGGAGGACTCCGGGAAGCTGACCACGCTGGCGGCGCCGTCAGGGAGGCGGCCTTGGGAAACCCCGTTGGCCTGAAGGCCGAAGTGCAGCCCGTCGATCATCTGCTCGGACGGCGAGAACAGCCCCAGGGATTCCCCTTCTCTGGCCAGACGGAAGTTCACATGGTCCGCGCCACGGGCCGGCTGGTTGTCGGCCCAGAACCGGGCGAATGCCCACCCGCCCAGGCCGATGTAGGAATGAGGCGGAATGCGGTACTGGGTGCGCCGGCTCAGGCTGTCGGTCAGAAAACAGCCGCTGAGATCCGTCGGCTGGCTGTTGGGATTGTAGAGCTCGAACCAGTCATCGCCGTTGGCCGGATCGGCCATCCATTCGTTGATCCGGAGTTGCGACACCTCTCCCATGCTGGCGGCGATGTTGGGCGCGCCGGCCGTGGGGAGGTTGAGAGTCCATTGAACTCCGCCGTCGGGCGCGCGGCCGAGAGAGAAATCGGCGGCCTGCAATCCGAACGCCAAGCCGTCCACCGGCGCAAGGCCCTGGGCGGGCGTGTCGAACAGCCAGATTTGGTCGCCATTGGCGGCGAGGCCGAACCCGGTGTTGAGCGGCGCCGTGTTGTTGGTGGAGGCTGGGGCGGAGGCGTCACAGCGCACCAGCAGATGGCTCCGGGGACCCATGACCACCCCGGGCGGGAAGACGAAGCGGCGCGGGTCGGTGGTGTCATCCGAGAGGCTCATGTCCGAAAGGTCGGCGGAGGTCTCCGAGGGATTGTAGAGCTCGACCCAGTCGGTGACGGTTCCATCGGCGTTCGTGGTGGTGACGTTGTTGGCCATGATCTCGTTGATGACCAGGGGAAGCGTCGGGTAGTTCGTGATGGACCGGAGGAGATCGAGGGACGTGCCCAGGGCGATGTCGGAGCTTCCGGAGTTGGCCTGGTGGAGTTCGACCGCCAAAACGTTGACGCCCTGCTGGAGGCTGGACGCCGGGACGGTGATGGGACCCAGCAGGCTGGGGTTGCCGCTGACAGTCGAGCCCGCCCAGTTGGCATAGCCGATGGCGCCCCCGGGCATGTTATGGCGGTAGAGCTCGACTCCGTTCAGCCAGTAAACGGCCCCGTCGTCGATTTGATGCGACACCACGAGGTTGAACCCGGCGGGGTTCGTATCGAGCATGAAGCTGGTTCGGAAGTAGAAGGTGCTGCGGTTGAGCGGCAGCGAGATGGGCAGGTAGGTGTTGATGGGCGCGACAAATCCGCTGGCGCCATCGCCCTGGTAGAAGATGCCCTCGCCATTGGGCCAGGAGGAATCGTCGTAGGCGGGCTCGCGCCAGGCCGTTCCCAGGTCCGTGCCGGAGACGTCGTAGCGCCAGGTGTCCGTCCACGAGACCAGGTTGACGAAGATGTTGCTGACGGTGATGGCGGAGCCGGCCCCGGGGTTGGGAGAGCCAGGAGTGGGCGCGGGGAAGAACCCGATCGTGTCGCTGCCGCTGGGCCGGCGCCCTTCCGAAACCCCCAGCGTCTGGGAGCCGTAAAGCACCTGATCGATGAGCTGCGGCTGGCTGTCCAGCAGGGCGATGGCCCCGCGATCGCCCGAAAGCCTGAAACTCAAGTGATTGGCGCCGGCGTTGGTGTCGCGGTCGGCCAGGAAGAAAGCCACTCCGTGGGCGGGAATAAAGCTGAGCGGGGCGATGGGATGGCGGAGCGGCCAGCCGATGGGATTGTCCGTCAGGTAGAGCCCTTCCAAGCTGACCGGGAGAGAGGCGGGGTTGTAAAGCTCCACGAAATCGGCCTGACCCGCGGCGCCATTGGCCAGCCACTCGTTGATCCGGAGGGCTTGCGGCTGGCCCAGGGGCAAGGGCTGGTTGGCGGCGCCGAAGGTTGGCAGCGCCAAAGCCCAGCTTCCGTCGTCCAGCCGGCCCAAGGACAAATCGGCAACCTGCAGGCCGAACGAGACCCCGTCCAGCCGCCTCCCGCCCCGGACGGCGCTGTCGAACAGATACACCGAGTCGCCTTCCTTGTTCAGGTTGAAGCCAAGGTGAATTCCGGAGGTGGCATTGGGGATGTCCGCGTAGAGCACCAGGTAGGCCCCGGGGGCGAGGCGCGTGCCGTCTGGAAGGACAAACCGATGGGGCCGGGCGGGATCATCCGTCACCCCCACGCCGGAAAGGTCCGCCTCAGCCGTCCCGGCATTGTGAAGCTCGATTATGTCAGGCTGCGTTTCCTCGTGGTCCACCGCGCCCTGGTTGGCGGCGAGGATTTCGTTGATCCGGACCAGCGGGGCGGGCGCCGGGGGCGCATAATCCGCATCCACGAACCAGGTGCGCGTGCGAGTGATTCGGGCGCTCGAACCGAGGGCCGGATCGTTCTGGTAGCCCCCCGAATCCCGACGGCCCACGGCTTCAACATAATGCGGTCCGTTGGCCAGGCCGCTGAGGGCGATCGGGGTCGAAAGAGGCGTCTCCACGCTCCAATCCCCGCCGTCCAGCCGCCACTGGTAGTGGGTGTAACCCGCCCCTGCCGGCCAGCGCTCGGTGGTTATCCCGCTCCCGGTCCGGTTCACCCCCACCGCCAGGGTGGCAGTGCTCAGGTTGTTCGTGCCGACCGGCGCCCCGGACAAGCTGACCCCAGGCTCGACAAGCGCCCCTTGATCCACCCCGTTCGGCCCGGCCACGCGGGCGGGCGAGCCCGGCCGCAAGCCGAACCATTGCTTCATTACCTGCGCCTGCGCCCACGTCGTGAAGTTCGTCGTCTCCGCCAATGACGGCAGATACTGGAACAAGGGATCGTTTGTGGAGTTGTTCCCCCCGGGCCCGCTCCAGGCCAGCGGCATCAGGTTGTTCGTAAACGTCACCAACGCGTTGGTCCGATTCCGCACCAGCGCCTCCGCCTCCCAAATCACGTTCCCCTCCAGGTACATCCCCGCCCCCTCCCCCCCGTTGTTGTCCGCCCGGCACCCCCCCCCCCCC
>JAKLEJ010000323.1 GCA_022711695.1 Verrucomicrobiota bacterium
CGCCCGGCCCTCCAGCAGCGGATGACCCTGGTTGAGCCGATCGAGAAACTCGGTCCACCAGCGGCCGTGGCAGGCGTCCATCCCGGCGGTGGGATTGTCCAACAGGAGGATCTCGGGCCGCAGCGCCAGCGCCCGGGCCAGGGCTGCCCGCTGCCGCCAGGTGGGATTGACGCGCGAAGGCAGCGTGTCGGCCCAGTCCAGCGTGCCGGTGGCTTCCAGCAGGGCCTGGACCCGCCGCTCGTTCTGGGCCTCGTTGGCCGGATGGTGGTATTGCAGCGGCAGAGCCACATTCTCGCGGAGGGTCAGGTGATTGAAGAGGCGGCCGCCGGCGGGAAAGACCAGCCCCACGCGCAGGCGCTCGGCCAGCTTTTCATCGCGGTAGGAGGGCGCCAGCTCGCGGCCAAACAAACGGCACACGCCGCGCGTGGGGGGGTGCAGCAGGGCTGCGGTGAGGAGGAGTTCGGTCTTGCCCACGCCCTGCAACCCCCCGAGCACCCAGAACTCTCCCCGGGCCACGGTCCAGTTCAGGCCGGCCAGCACGGTCGTCTCCGGGTCCCGCTGGGAGGGAATATCCGCCTCGATCAACTCCAGGGCGGGCTCGGCAGGATGGGGCAGGGGAGCGGTCATGTCAGGCCAGCAGGTAAACCACGAGAAAGAGCGCGTCCACCAGCACACAAAGCACCAGGGACTGGGTCACCGCCCGGATGGTGGCGCTGGGAACCTGGTCCAGCCGCACCGGCTGCGCCAGCCCGTGATAGCAGGTGACCGTGGCAATCGCCACCCCGAAGATGCACGTCTTCAGTCCCAGCAGGGCGAAATCCAGTCCGCGCAACGAGGCCGTCAACTGGCTCACATACTCCCCCGGCGTCAGCGGGACATCCTGGAGGAACGCCCAAACGTAGCCGCTGAGCAGCGCGCCGATCAGCAGATAGACGGTCAGCGCAAACACGGCCAGGGCCATGCCGACAACCCGCGGCAGCACCAGGTACTGGATGGGGTCGATGCCCAACGCCTCCATGGCTTCGACTTCTCCGAGGGCCCGCGATGTGCCCAGTTCCACCACGTTGGCCACGCCCACGCGCATCAGCACCAGCAGCGCCGTCACCAGCGGGCCGATCTCCCTCACCACCGCCGTCACCATGACCACCCCCAGGTAGCCGGTGGCTCCCACCCGCGACAACAGCGACACCGTCTGGCCGATCACCACCAGCCCCAGGGCCACCGCCAGAAACGTGACCATCGGCAGCAGGCGCAGGCCGGCGCGCGCCGTCTGCGCCGCGATCATCGGCCGCAGCATCCGCGGCAGCGCTCCCAGGCGCGCAAACATCACCCCCAGCGTGATTAGGAGGAATGCCCCCAAACCCTGCACCGTCAGGATCAATCCGAGCAACTGGTGTCCCAACACCGCCAGGAGTGAGCGCGGCAAGCCCGCCCCGAGCCTCACCGCCCGCGGCAGGCCTTCCGGAAACATCGCGCCGAGCCGTTGCACAACCCTCAGGCTAGGGCCGACCTCACGTCCGGTCAAAGCGCTTTTTGCCCGGATCGCGTTCGCACTCCCCGCCCCCGCAAGGCTCCGCTCGCGCGCCCAAATCGAGGATTGTCGCCCGGCTTGGCCCATGGTAGGAAGCCTCCAGCGCCCGGAGGCCCGCCGGCGCCGGTCGCGGGTGTTGTCATGAGCGATGAGGTCGTCATCGAGCCAATGAGGGAGGATTTCCTCCTTTGGCGCTGTTTGCACAGCGGGCCGGTCTCCCGCGAGACCGTGGACCTTCCCCCGGCCGACCCTGCCCTTCCGTGGCCCTCGTACCGGGCGCGGAACCTCCCGCTTCTGCTCAAGCTCACGCGGGCCTATGGCGCGTGCGCCGTGGCGGCCCGCCTCGGCGATCGAATCGTCGGCCACCTCCGTTTCTACCCGAGGCAGATCCTGGACATGAACGGCGGCCGCGGGCTTTGCCTGCAACAGGACGCCCCCTGCGGCCCTTCGGAGGATCTCGCGGAGAGAGACTTTCCCCCGCTGGCGGAGATGACCGACAGGACCCTGGTGGTGCATTGCCTCATGATGGGAAGCCCGCGGTTGAAAGAGAATCCGCATCAGCGCAAAGGGCTGGGCAGCCGCATGGTTCGGGCGTTGATCGAGTGGGCGGCGAACCAGGGATGGGACGCGATCGAGGCCAACGCGTTCGAGGATTTGCCCGTCGTTTACGAGATCACCGGCTGCGCCGGGCGCGCGTTCTGGGAAAAACTCGGCTTTGCCCTCGTGTCCAGGGAACCCCACCCGGATCTGCGGGAACGCCATCCCTTCGTGCTTACGCTCGAGGCTCAGGCGGCGGCTGCCGGCATCGCTCCGGAGCGGGCGCGGGACCGGTTGGTCATGCGGCGGCGCCTGCGCGAACCCGCGGAACCACTCCGCAGTTGACGCCCCGGCGTCCAGGCCGAATCATGTCGCGGGTTCCGTTGGGAACGGGACCTCCGGACGACGATGGAAAAACTGCTTGCCGACGCCTTTGGCCAGGATGGCGAATACCTGACCCACGAACAGAAGCACCGCCTGCTTTCGCGGTTGCTGGGGCGGATGGCGCACGAGATCCGCAATCCGCTCAGCTCGCTGCATGTGCATGTCCAGCTTCTCGAGGAAGACCTGGCCCGCCTCCAGCCGGCCACGCCCGCCGGGACGGTCTCCCGCCTGGAGATCATCCACGGCGAACTGCACCGTCTGGACAACATTGTGAAGCACTTCCTGCGGCTGGCGCGCCCCACGGACCTGGATCCGGCGCCGGTGGACATCGGCCGGCTGGCCGGACACGTCTGTGAGTTGCTGCGTCCGGAGGCCGATGCGCAATCCACGGAGTTGAGCCTGGAGGTGCGGCCGCCCATTCCGGTCCTGCTGGCCGACGGCAGCCAGATCGTCCAGGCGCTGGTGAACCTGGTGATCAACGCGCTCCAGGCGGTGGAGCAGCGCGGGAGGGTCGAGGTCCTGGTCTCGGCCACGCCGACGCAAGACGAGGTGTTCATCGAGGTCCGCGACACCGGTCCGGGGATTGCGCCGGACCGGCTGAGCGCGGTCTTCGAGCCCTACTACACCACCAAGGAACAAGGCAGCGGGCTGGGCCTCTGGATCACCCAACAGATCCTGTCCGCACACCGTGGCGCGCTGCGCGCCGCCAACCGGCCCGAAGGGGGCGCCGCCTTCACCCTCCGGCTGCCCGCGGCGCGAAAGGACCCTGCCAGTGGATAAATCCAGAATCCGAATCCTGGTGGTGGATGACGAGCGCGGCTTGTGCGCCGGCATCCAGGAGGCCATCGAGCGCGAGGGCTATTCGGTGGACGCAGCCACGGATGCCACCGTGGCGCTGGCGATGGCCGGCCAGCGCCTCTACAACCTGGTGATCTCCGACCTCAAGATGCCCCACCTGAGCGGCCTGGAACTGCTGGCGCGCGTCAAGGCGCGCACTCCGGACACGGTCGTCGTTCTCATGACCGCCTACGGGACAGTGGAGAACGCCGTCCAGGCGATGAAGGAGGGAGCTTACGATTATCTCACCAAGCCGGTGGACCTGGTGCGGCTGCGCGCCCTGGTGAGCAAGGCGCTGGAATTCCAGTCGGTCGTCGCGGAGAACCACGAATTGCGCCTGCGCTTGCGCCGGGCCGCCGAGCCCAACCTGCTGATCGGCCAGAGCGAGGCCCTCGAGGCGGTGAGGCGGGCCGTCCGGGAGGTGGCCGAGAGCGAGGCCACCGTCCTCCTCGAGGGCGAGAGCGGCACCGGCAAGGAATTGGTCGCCCGCTCCATCCACCAGCGCAGCCCCCGCGGCGCGCGGCCCTTCGTCTCGGTGAACTGCGCCGCGCTTCCCGAGCAGTTGATCGAGTCCGAGCTTTTCGGCCATGTCAAAGGCGCCTTCACCGGCGCCATTGTCGCCCGGGCCGGCCGTTTCCAGAAGGCCGAGGGCGGCACGCTGTTCCTGGACGAGATCGGAGACTTGTCCGCCAAGGGCCAGGGAGACCTGTTGCGGGTGATCGAGGAGGGCGTGTTCCAGCGGGTCGGCAGTTCCGAGCCCGAGCGGGCCGATGTGCGGCTCATCGCCGCCACCCACCGCACTCTCGATGAGGCGGTGCGGGCCGGCCGGTTTCGCGAGGATCTCTACTACCGGCTGGCCGTGTTCCCCATCCGGGTGCCTCCGCTGCGCGAGCGGGCCGAGGACATTCCGCTGCTGGCGGAGAGTTTCCTGGAGCTGCTGGCCCAGCGCCACAAGCGGCGACGCAAACAGCTTTCGGACGAGGCCCTGCGGGTCTGCCAGCGCTTTCCCTGGCCGGGCAACGTCCGCCAATTGCGCAACGTGATCGAGCGCCTCGTCCTCGGCGGCGCCGGGCCCCTCATTCAGGCCTCGGACCTTCCGGAACCGCTGCAGACGCACGACCAGAACGCCGCCGCCTTCACCGTCCGCCCCGGCATGACCCTGGCCGAGGTCGAGAAGCTGCTTATCCGCCGGACGCTCACGCACGTGACCTCCAACCGCGAAGCGGCCGCGCGGGCGCTGGGCCTCAGCCGCCGCGCCCTGCAATACAAGCTCAAGGAATACGGGCTGTTGCGGGCGGCGCCGGGCGCAACGGACGACTCCCGCGACTCCCGCGACGAG
>JAKLEJ010000324.1 GCA_022711695.1 Verrucomicrobiota bacterium
CAAATCCCCTTTGCAGGGTTTCAGATCTTCCTCTGCGTGGCCCTGGCCATCAGCGCCCTGCCCATCATGGGGCGCATCCTGCTCGAACTGCGGCTGGAGCGCACGCCCCTGGGCGCGCTGAGCATCGGGGCCGCCGCGATCGACGATGTCATCGGCTGGATTCTTCTGGCCGCGATCACCGCGCTGGTCACCTCGGGATTCAACTGGCAGACCATCCTGCTTCAGATCGCCGGCGTCGCCGCGCTATTCCTCCTCCTGCTTTACGTGGTTGGCCCCTGGCTGGCGTCCGTGTGGCGGGCCCAGCGCGCCTCGCGCGAAAACTCGCGTTTCCCGGCCTCTTTCCTCGCCTTGCTCCTGGTGGTGCTCTTCGCCTGCGCACTGGCCACCAACAAGCTCGGCATCTTCTCCATCTTCGGCGCTTTTCTCCTGGGCGTGTCGCTGCACCGCGAGACCACGCTGGTCAAGGCCTGGCGGGACCGCTTCGCCGACCTGGCCCTGGTCGCCTTCGTCCCGGTCTTCTTCACCAACACCGGCCTGCGCACCGAGATCGGCTCGCTCTCCTCCGGCCTGGGCTGGCTGGGCTGCCTGGCAGTGTGCGCCGCCGCCGTCCTCGGCAAACTGGGCGGCTGTTTCGCGGGGGCGCGGCTGACCGGACAGTCCGCGCGGCAATCCGCCTGCATCGCCGCCCTCATGAACACCCGCGCCCTGATGGGGCTGGTGGTGATCAATGTGGGCGCCGACCTCGGGCTGCTCCCGCGCGAAGTCTTCACCATGTTCGTCATCATGGCCCTCCTGACGACCGCCATGACCGAACCGCTGCTGCGCCTCTGGCTGCCGGCGGACCTGCGCGCCCTCCTCCCCGACCGCGCTCCTCCGCCGGAGGCCTTGCCCGGGTCCGCTCCCTCTGCCAGCCTGACGGCCGCCCCCGAGAGCCAGCGCCGCTGAGCCGCCGCCGCGCCGCCCCGCGCGGTTATTTGATACGTGTAAGTAGTAATTATTTGCCAAGTCAGCTCCCCTGTTGGATAGTAGCCAGGCTGGGCCAACGCGCCCCTGGACGACACGACTCATGAGCTTGACCATGCCAGCGACCGATCGGACAACGCCGCAGCAGACTACGGCGGGCAACTATTTTGTCTCGAACTACCCGCCGTTTTCCTTCTGGAAGCCGGAGCGCCGCCCCGAAGCCGAAGCCGCGCTGGACCGTCCGCCCCGGGACGACGCCCCCCTGGGGGTCTATCTCCACATTCCTTTTTGCCGGAAGCGGTGCCATTTCTGCTATTTTCGGGTTTATACGGACAAGGACTCGGCGGCCATCGGGGCCTACCTGGAGCTGGCGACCCGGGAGCTGGAGCTCTACGCCCGCCGCCCTTTCATTGGCGGGCGCAAGCCCCAGTTCGTGTACTTTGGCGGCGGCACCCCTTCGTATCTTTCCGAGACGCAGCTCCGGCGCCTGACCGACGGGCTGAAGGCGCTGCTGCCCTGGGACGCAGCCGAAGAGGTGACCTTCGAGTGCGAGCCCGGGACCCTCACCGATCACAAGCTGAAGACGATCCGCGAGATTGGCGTGACGCGCCTGAGCCTGGGGGTGGAGAACTTCAGCGACCATATCCTGGACATCAACGGGCGCGCGCACCGCTCGCGGGAAATCCGGCGGGCTTACGCCTGCGCCCGGGCGCTGGAGTTTCCGCAGATCAACATCGATCTCATCGCCGGGATGGTTGAGGAAACGGACGAGAACTGGCGGGATTGCGTGCGGCAGACGCTGGAGCTGGCCCCGGACAGCGTCACCCTCTACCAGATGGAGATTCCCTACAACACCGACATCTACCGCCAAATGAAGGCCGAGGGACGGTTGACCGCGCCGGTGGCGGACTGGGCCACCAAGCGCGGCTGGGTGCAATACGCCTTCAGCGAGCTGGAGAAGGCCGGCTACACCGTGGGCAGCGGCTACACCGCCGTGAAGGATGCCGCGCGAACCCGCTTCATCTACCGGGACAGCCTCTGGCAAGGGGCCGACCTGCTTGGTTTGGGCGTGGCGTCCTTCTCGCACGTGAACGGCGCCCACTTCCAAAACCAGCACGATTTCGAGCCGTATCTGGCCGACTTGCGAGTGGGACGCCTGCCCATCTATCGGGCGCTGACACCGACCCCGGAGGAACGCCTCATCCGCGAACTGGTCCTCCAGTTGAAGCTGGGCCGGGTGAACCACCGTCGCCTGGGGGCCAAGTACGGCGTCGATGTGCCTGCCCGATTTTCGGAGGCCATCGCCTCGCTGGAGAGTCAGGGCTTCCTGCGGCAGGCGGGCGAGTGGCTGGAGCTGTCGCGCGGGGGTCTGCTGCAGGTGGACCGCCTGGTGCATGAGTTCTTTCTTCCGGAGCATCGCGATGCGCGCTACGCCTGACATTCCGATGACCGACATGATCATGCCTCGCGGGGACGCCGGTCAAGACCCGCCCCGCCGCGCGCCCGCGCCCGCCCCCGCGGAGGGGCCGGGGTGGGCCCGGGTACTGGGCGAGTTCTACAGCCACTACGGCCTGGCGCTGCCTCGATTGGAGCGGTTGGCGCCCGAACGGCTTCCCGAGCCCTACCGGCGGCTCCTGGCGCACAACAACGACATGACCGCAACGCTGGAGCGCTGGCACGGGGAGAGGCTCAACCTGCGCGTCTGCGGCCGGGAGCAGGGGCCGGACTTCTATCTTCGCGAGGTGGTGCTGGAGCTGTCGGGCAGCCGGCGGCCCGCCGAGTATGGAGCCATCCGGGTGCACCTGGGGCGGTTCCCGTCGCGCGTGCGCAGCCTGATCCTGGCGGAACGAGACCCTTTCGGACGCATCCTGCAGGAGGAAGGCATCGCTCACCTGGGCTGGCCGCAGGCGTTCTTCGCGCTACAGGCCGACGCGCGCATGCGGCGCCTGCTCGATCTGGACGAAGCCGCGCTGGTGTACGGGCGCCGAAACGTGCTGCTCGACGGCGAACGCCGGCTGCTGGCCGAGGTCATCGAAATCCTGCCGCCGGCGAAGCGTTTCGAGAACCGGGCAAACCCATCATGAACCCCACTGAACAATGCGATGCGCTGGTCATCGGCGCCGGCCCCGCCGGCAGCGCCGCGGCCGCGGTCATGGCGGAACAGGGCCTGCGGGTGGTGGCGCTGGAGCGCGAACGCTTCCCGCGTTATCACATCGGCGAGTCCCTCATTCCCTTCACCTACCCGGCCCTCAAGCGGCTGGGGCTGATCGAGCGCATGAGGCAATCGCCCTTCATCAGGAAGTACAGCGTGCAATTCGTACCCCCCTCCGGCAAGGCCTCGCAGCCGTTCTATTTCTCGACCCGCTACGACGCGGACATCTCCCAAACCTGGCAGGTGCTGCGCTCGGAGTTCGACCAGATGCTGATGGAGAATGCCCGCTCGCGGGGCGCGGCGGTGCTGGAGGAGATGGAGGTCAGCGCACTGCTGCAGGAGGAGGGCCGCACGGTGGGCGCGCGCGCGCGGAACCGCCGCGGGGAACTCGCGGACTTCCGAGCGCCGATCACCGTGGACTGCTCGGGACGGGACGCCCTGGCGGCCACCCAGCGCAACTGGCGGGTGCGGGACCCCCAGTTGAACAAGGTGGCGGTGTGGACCTACTACCGCGGGGCCAGGCGGGACGAGGGCATCGACGCCGGGGCGACCACGGTGGCGTTTGTGCCCGAGAAAGGCTGGTTCTGGTACATCCCGCAGCACAATAATGTCGTCAGCGTGGGCGTGGTGGCCGAGGGGAAATACCTCACCCGGGGCGGGGTCAAGGACCCGGCCAGCATCTTCCAGCGGGAGATCGGGGAGAACCTGTGGATCCAGGACCACCTGGCCTGCGGGCGCCAGTTCGGGCCGCACTATCTGACCAGCGAGTTTTCCTATCGCTCGCGCTACAGCGCCGCCGACGGGCTGGTGCTGGCCGGGGACGCTTTTGGATTTCTGGATCCGGTGTTTTCCTCGGGCCTGATGCTGGCGCTCAAGAGCGGGGTGCTGGCGGGAGACGCGGTGGTCTCGGCCCGCGCCGCGGGCGACGTGTCCGCCGCCCGGTTCGCCGATTACAGCGCGCAGATGCGCGAGGCCATCGAGAACATGCGCAAACTCGTCTATGCCTTCTACGATCCGAACTTCAGCTTCCGAATGATCGTGGATCAACGCCCGGAGTTGGCCGGCGACATCACGGACTGTCTTTCGGGGGACGTGAACCGGGACTTCTCGAAACTGTTCATGGCCATCGCGGAATACGCGGCCGTGCCGGAGTCGCTCCCCTACGGACAGCCCCTGGCCGCTTCGCGGCAAGCGATCCCGGCCGCCTGAAGCGGCCTCTCCACAACCATCGCATGCCTTACGAATACCGAGTCACACGCCGGGTCGAATTCTCCGAGACCGACATGGCCGGCATCATGCACTTCTCGAACTTCTTCCGATTCATGGAGACGGCCGAGCATGGCTTCCTCAGGTCGCTCGGCTTCTCCGTGACGCTCCAGGGAGCGGAGCCGGCCTTGTGTCTGCCGCGCGTCCATGCCTCGTGCGACTACAAGGCCCCGCTGCGCTTCGAGGACGAAGTCGAGATTCACCTGCTGGTCGCCCGCAAATCCAGGCGCAGCCTGGGCTAC
>JAKLEJ010000325.1 GCA_022711695.1 Verrucomicrobiota bacterium
ACGCGTTCAACGCGTTTCGAATCCGCTATCCGATGTACGGCTTCGACTACAAGGTCGAGCACACCACGGGCTTTTTCGCGCAGCAGCTCGACCGGCTCAAGCCGCTGCTGAAGAAACGGCTCGATTACACGGTCACCTATCATGACGCCTGCTGCCTGGGGCGCCGCGCCGGGCTTTACGACGAGCCGCGCTCGCTCCTGCAGGCCATTCCCGGGGTGCGCCTGGTCGAGATGACCCACAACCGGGTAAATTCGATCTGCTGCGGCGGGGGCGGCGGCGGCATGTGGCTGGACACGTTTTTCAAGGCCAGGAACATGGAGCGGCTCTCCGAGCGCCGCATCAAGGAGGCCATTGCCACCGGGGCCGACGTAGTGGCGGTATCCTGCCCCTACGAGGTCTACCGCTTCGAGGACGCCTTGAAGGTCATCCCGCACGACAAACCCATCGTGGTGCGGGATGTGGTCGAACTGCTGGCCGAATCCCTGGGAGACTGACCATGTATATTCCCAAGAAACACGAGCCCGTCCGGATCGGATTCTACATCTGCCACTGCGGGGTGAACATCGCCGGGACGGTGGACGTTCAGGCCGTGGCCAAGTACGCGGCCACGCTGCCCCACGTGGTCGTGGCGCGCGACTACAAGTACATGTGCTCGGATCCGGGCCAGGAGATGATCGAGCAGGACATTGCCGAGCACCGCCTGAACCGGGCGGTGGTGGCGGCCTGCTCGCCGCTGCTCCACGAGCAGACCTTCCGCGGGGCCACCCGCCGCGGCGGGCTCAACCCCTTCTTCTTTCAGATGGTCAACATCCGCGAGCACAACTCCTGGGTGCACACCGACCGCCTCGAGGCCACCCGCAAGGCCATGGCCCTGGCGCGGGCGGCCATCCAGCGCGTGCCCCTGCACCGCCCTCTCGAGGTCAAGAAGGCCCCCATTAACCCCAACGTCCTCATCGTCGGCGCCGGCATCTCCGGCATCCACGCCGCCCTCGTCCTGGCCAACGCCGGCAAGCACGTCACCCTGGTCGAGCGCGAGCCCACCATCGGCGGCCACATGGCCAAGTTCGACAAGACCTTCCCCACGCTCGACTGCGCCATGTGCGTGCTTTCGCCCAAGATGGCCGCCGCCGGCTCGCATCCGAACATCACCCTCTGGACCTACTCGGAGGTGGCCAAGGTGGACGGCTACGTGGGCAATTACCGCGTCACCGTCCGGCGCAAGCCCCGCTACATCCTCGAGGACCTCTGCACCGGCTGCCAGGAATGCGTCGAGGCCTGCGTCTATAAGGACCCCCGGTTCCGGGACGACTTCAACCTGGGCCTGGGCAAGCGCAAACCCATCTTCCTGCCCTTCCCCCAGGCCATTCCGCCGGTGACGATGATCGACCCGGAGACGTGCATCGAGCTGAAGACCGGCAAGTGCAAGAAGACCTGTGTCGAAGCCTGCGGCGACCGCCACGCCATCGATTTCAAGCAGCGCGAGGATCTCAAGGAGATCTCCGTCGGCTCCATCATCATCGCCACCGGCTTCAAGATCTTCGACGCCCGGCAGACCCCTTACTACGGCTACGGCGTCTATCCCAACGTCTATAACGCGCTCGAGGTCGAGCGCCTCGTCAACGCCAGCGGCCCCACCGGCGGCGAGATTGTCCTGCGCAATGGCCAGACCCCCAAACGCGTCGCCATCGTCCACTGCGTGGGCTCGCGGGACGAAAACACCAACCGCTGGTGTTCGAGGGTCTGCTGCCTCTACTCGCTGAAGCTCGCCCACCTCATCCACGAGCGCACCCACGCCGAGGTGTTCAACTTCTACATCGACATGCGCACCCCGGGCAAATACATGGAGGAGTTCTACAGCCGCCTGGCCATGGAGGGCATGCAGCTCGTCCGCGGCAAGGTGGCGGATGTGTACCCGGACCCCTCGGACGGCGCCAGCGGCCGGCTGATCGTGCAGGCCGAGGACACCCTGATGGGGCGCATCCTCAAGACGCCCGTGGACATGGTGGTGCTGGCGGTGGGCCTGGAGCCGCATCCGGACGCCGACAAGGTCCGGCGGCTGTTCAACCTGAGCTGCAGCAGCGAGGGCTGGTTCCTGGAGCGGCATCCCAAGCTGGCCCCGGTGAGCACCTTCACCGACGGCATCTTCATGGCCGGCTGCTGCCAGGGGCCCAAGGACATTCCCGATTCGGTGGCCCAGGCCGGGGCCGCCGCCGCCGAGGCCTTCTGCCTCATCGACCGGGGCCACATCGAGCAAGAGCCCAACACGGCCTACGTGGTGGAAAACGAGTGTTCCGGCTGCAAGTCCTGCCTGCCGCTGTGCCCTTACACCGCCATCTCGCTGCTGCCCGACAAGAAAAAGGCCTACATTAACGAGGCCCTCTGCAAGGGCTGCGGCACGTGTGTGGCCTCCTGCCCGTCGGGCTCGATCGTGCAGAACCTCTTCGAGGACGCCGAAATCTTCAACGAGATCGAGGGCCTGATGGCCCCGCTGCCGTCCTGAGCCTTTTCGCGACACCTCATGAACACGACCTCACCCCAGCCCAACGGCGCCTGGTCGCCGCGCATCGTGGCGTTCTTCTGCAACTGGTGCACCTACACCGCCGCGGACCTGGCCGGCGTCTCGCGCATCAAGTACGCCTCCAACATCCGGGTCATCCGCCTGATGTGCTCGGGGCGGATGGACCCGCAGTTTGTCATGGAAGCGTTCAACCGCGGCGCCGACGGCGTGCTCATCGGCGGCTGCCATCCCAACGACTGCCATTACGCCGAGGGCAACTACAAGTGCCTGCGCCGGTTCCGGCTGCTCCGGCGGCTCATCGCCCAGATGGGCATCAAGGAGCAGCGCCTGCGCCTGGAGTGGATTTCGGCCGCCGAGGGCGACAAGGTCCGGCAGGTGGTCAACGAGATGGTCGAGCAAATCCAGGCCCTGGGTCCCCTCGAGATGCCCGGCCGCTTCGATCAATGGGACGCCGAACTGGCTGTGCCCGGCCACGCCGCCGCCGCCGCCCAGGCCCCTACCCCGGAGGTCGCTCATGTCTAAGCCCAAGATCGCCATCTACTGGTGCGCCTCGTGCGGCGGCTGCGAAGAAGCCGTCGTGGACCTGGCCGAGGACATCCTCGGCGTGGTCGAGAAGCTCGACATCGTCTTCTGGCCGTGCGCCATGGACTTCAAATATAAGGACGTCGAGGCCATGGCGGACGGCTCGCTCCTGGCCACCCTGCTGAACGGGGCCATCCGCTCCGAGGAACAGGCCGAGATGGCCCGGCTGCTCCGCCGCAAGAGCCGCCACCTGATCGCCTTCGGGTCCTGCGCCGCCACTGGCGGCGTGCCCGCCCTGGCCAACCAGTTCTCGCGCGAGCAGATCCTCCGCTTCGTCTATGACGAGTCCCCCTCGACCGTGAACGAGTCGAAGACTCGCCCCCAGGCGCGCTGCGCCGAGGCCGGCTGCGAACTCACGCTGCCTAACCTGCACAACGTGGTTCGCGCCCTCGATCAGGTCGTTCCAGTGGATTACTACATCCCGGGTTGTCCGCCCACGCCCAACATCACCCGGGCCGCGGTGACCGCCCTGCTCGATGGGCGCATGCCGCCGCGCGGGGCCGTGCTTTCGCCCGACGTGGCGTTGTGCGAGGAATGTCCCCGGCGCGACAGCAAGCCAACCGACCTGGCCATCGCCCAATTCCGGCGGCCTCACCAGCAGTTGCTCGATCCGGACCAATGCCTGCTGGCGCAGGGGCTGGCCTGCCTCGGGCCGGCCACGCGCCAGGGCTGCGGCGCCCAGTGCGTCTCCGGCGGCATGCCGTGCACGGGGTGCTTCGGCCCCACCGACCGCGTCAAGGACCACGGCGCCAAAATGCTCTCGTTTCTCTGCTCCAGTGTGGCGGCCAAGGAGGACGAGAGCATCGACAGCGCCCTGGCGGGCATTCCCGATCCTGTGGGCACGTTCTACCGCTACGGCCTGGCGCGCAGCCTGCTCCGCCGCCACGTCACCGCGCCATAAGAAAGCCCGCGCGGCGCCGAACCCGGCGCCGCGCCGCTGAGCCAGGGCCACTTTACGCTGCTGGGGATTTTGCGGGCTGGGCCGCGCCAGGCCAAGGCTGGGTCATGCGGCGCAAGGCCAGGTGATTGTGGGCGGCGAAGTGACGTTGAAGGCTGGCCAAGGAACGTGGGTGCTAATTCCCCAGCTTTCATGGTGAGACTCGAATGCTTATAGCGCCGTTGTGTGGGCGTTGCAGCAAAAAAAATCGAGGAAACAACGAGGCGTCTCGTCCAGTGTGCAGATGCGCTTCGCACGGCACAATGGTGGCGTGCGAGGCTTGAAGCCGGAGGAGATCACGTCGCATCTTCATCGAGGTATTCTGGCATGGGGGAAGTGTCAACGGCGGGCACTGGGCACGATTTTCTTCCGAAAAAGTGCGATGTCGCACAAGATTGACGCCCAGGGAGAAAGGACGCCAGGAAGCGGGGCTGACCACTATGGTGGGCCCCGGTCCTGGGCATGAGCGGACACTTCTACCTTCTCGCTTCTCAGGGCCGCCATTCTCCAAAAGAAATCAGTCCTGAACCCTCTGCGGATCGGTTCAGAAGCTACAGAGCGGCGTCGGCTAC
>JAKLEJ010000326.1 GCA_022711695.1 Verrucomicrobiota bacterium
TATCGCCGACTTTCAGTCGGCGGAGCGCGAAGAACCTCGGCCCACTTGCGTTCTTCAACGGTCGCAGTCTGGAAAGCCTGCGAAACGGCAGACAGGATTGTCTGCGCTACAAAGCGGGCCCATGCTCTGCGCGCCACCTCCAAGGCGGCGACAGCGTGTGCCGAAGGGGCGCTCGTGAACGTTCTTCCCGGACGCGGGGGTCTCAGATTTCACGGTGATGGCGCTGTAACCTTCCTGCCGCCGGCGCCGTATGGTAATGGTGACGAGTGGCGCCCTCGATGCGCTTCTTTGCGGATTATGCTATATTTTTGCGCATATTAAGGTGGAATTGAGTGAAAACGGGCGGACGGGCGCCCTCGAACTGGAATGGAAACAAACGTCAATCAAGGCGGCAGCGCGCGGCGGGGCGCGTTCACGCTGATCGAACTGCTGGTGGTGATCGCGATCATCGCCATCCTGGCGGGCATGCTGCTGCCCGCGCTGGCCCGGGCCAAGGAGAGCGGACGGCGCATCCAGTGCGTCAACAACTTGCGCAACCTGGCCCTGGCGCTGCGCATGTATGTGGACGACAACGACGGCGTTTTTCCCCTCCGCACCTACTCGCCTTGCTGGACGGGCCGCATGAGCCGCGAGATCATCGAACCGAAGATTCTCGTCTGCCCGAGCGATCGGCCCAACACCCCTCCCACGCTTGGACTGACCCAGAGCGATCCCATCCGGTATCCCCTGGATGGCGCGCCCCGCAGCTATCTCATCAACGGGTGGAATGACCGGGTCAAGCTGAACCGCCCCACCAATTTCAACGAGTATTACCGAACCGGAAACGCCGGCGTGCCCGTGCCGGAGATCTCGGTGAGCGAACCCTCCGAAACGATCGCTTTCGGCGAGAAGGACAACGATTCCGGCCATTTTTACTTCGACTACGAAGGGCTGGAAGATGTCGCCCAGCTTTCGCAGAACCGCCACGGCGCCGGGGGCAAGAAGAATGCGACCGGCGGCTCGAACTACGCCTTCTGCGACGGCAGCGTGCGCTATCTCAAGTTTGGCCGCAGTTTCAGTCCGCTCAACCTTTGGGCCATGACCGAGATGTGGCGCAACATCGAGGTGCCCATGGAGTGAGGCGGGAGGCGCCGTAGCCGCGCCTGAGTGGATCTCGATTGCGGAGGGTCTGCCGAGCCCTTCGACGGGCCGCCGCTCCGGGAAGGGCCTCCACAGGCCCGGGGAGACAAATCCCGCCATCGACACACCCAGCGGCCGCACCCTATAGTGAAAGCGGAGTCGATTCGAATGAAACGCATGAGCGAGACCATGACAGTCACGAGAACCTCCGCGCCCCTGACCGGCCGCCGGGCCGGATTCGGCGCGGGGCTGGCTTTGATGGGGGCGACGTGGCTGGGGATGGTTCAGCCGGCGCCGGGCGAGATGGTGTGGCAGCAGCAGGAGCCCGGGGTGGCCTATTGCTGCGACCGCTATCCGCGCCTCCCCTTGGTGGTGCACGTGGTGCGGATCGACCGCTCGAACAAGGATCTCGAACTGCACACCACCCTGGGGGGCAGGGACCAGATCGGCATGGCCGTGCTCTCGGAACAGGTGAGTTTCATCGACTCCCGCTCCGGACGGCCGGTGGCTGCGATCAATGGCGATTACTTTGACTTCGAGAGACCGTTCATTGGCGATCCGATGGGACTGCAAATCCTGCGCGGGGGCGAGTTGGTCAGCGCCCCCGGAGCCGACCGCGCCTTCTTCCACCTGGACGCCAAGGGGCAACCGCATCTGACCAACGCGGTGAACGCGTTCACGGTTACCTGGCCCAACGGCAAGACCTCGCCGCTGGGACTCAACCAGACTCCCGACACCGGCCAGGCCGTGCTCTACACCGCCGCCGCCGGGCCGTCCACGCGCGTCGAGGGCATCGACCTTGTTCTGGAGCGCAAAGGGGACTCGGTTTGGCTGCCGCTGCGGCTGGGACAGACCCTGGTGGCGAATGTGCGCGCCGTCAACAGGAACGGCTATTCCAGAATTGCGCCGGGGACCGCCGTTCTCTCACTCAGCCCGCGCTCGTTGAAGGACCTTCCGCCCCTGGCGCCGGGAATGGAGCTCAAGATCAGCACCGCCACCGTTCCAGACCTGAGCGGCGCCCTCGTGGCCATTGGCGGGGGACCAAGTCTCGTGCGCGGGGGCAAGGTCCGCGACGTTCGCGAGTTCAACGGCTTCCAGTTCCGTCATCCCCGTTCCGCTTTCGGATGGAACGACCAATACTATTACCTGGTGCAGGCGGACGGCCGGCAGCCGCGCCACTCCATGGGCATGTCCCTCTCCGAGCTGGCCGAGTACTTCGTGAAGCTGGGCTGCCATTCGGCCCTGAACCTGGACGGCGGCGGTTCCTGCACCACCTGGATGGCGGGCCGGGTCATCAACATCCCCGCGCAGGGCCGTGAGCGGCCTTCGGCCAATGCCCTGGTGGTGGTGCGTCGCGCCGGTTCCGGCGGTTAGAGGTTTGAGCGGGCTTCGGCCACCTCACCCGCGCAGGCCAATAGGCTCGAGGATGACAACGAACTCACAGCAGTCGGCTGGGAATATCGAAAAAGGGCCTTCGCGGTTCTGGGGCTTTGCCACCTTCCTGATGGTGGCGCTGACCGCCTGCTTCCTGGTTCAACACTACGTCGTCGTCGTCAAAGAGAAGCCTTACGATGTTTACCTCGCCCTGAGCGATTACGGCATGAAGACCGGCCAGCTCTGGCAGGTCGTCACCTGTCACCTTCTCCACCTCAATGTCTGGCATCTTTTGGCAGACCTCCTCGGGCTTTGGTTCCTGGGTCGCGCCGTCGAGGGACGCCTCGGCAGCCGGCGGTTTCTGTTTCTCTATGCTACGGCGGCCGTCGCGGGCGCCGTGCTTCAGGGGATTGTGGCCCTGGGGATCGTCTGGCTGCCGGAGTCGGTCGAGTCCGTCGCCGCGCCGCTTCGCGACCGTTTCGGCGGGCCGGTGGTGGGAGCGTCCGTGGGCTTGTGCGGTGTTCTGGCGGGTTTCCTTCTGGGCGGCCCCAGGGCGCGGAAAGGGCTGTTTTGGGTCGCGCTCGGTTTGGCCTGTCTGCTGGTGCTCCTCCCGACCGATCCGAACCTGGCCCACATCGCCCATTTGGGCGGGCTGTTGACCGGCGCCCTGCTGATGCGTCGTTGGACAACGATGGCCGGCGCGGCGTGTCAGCCCATGCCGGCGGCCAATCCATCGAGGTAGCTCTGCAGCAGGATGGCCGCGGCCGTTTGATCGACTTTTTGGCGTCGTTTGTCCCGGCGGGTGTTGGCCTCGATCAGAACCCGGTTGGCCTGGACGGTGGTCAGTCGTTCGTCCAGCGTGCGGATTGGCACGGAGAGTTCCCGGCGCAGCGATTCCACGAACTCGCGGACCTTCTCGGCTGCCGGGCCGTAGCTCCCGTCCATGTTTCGAGGCATGCCCACCAGGATGAGTTCCACCTCCTTCTCGGAGAGCAGTTGGCGCAGCCGTTGCAGGAATGCCTGGAATGGGGCCGCGGGAATGAACTCGAGCGGTTGAGCGATCATCTTCAGTTCATCGCTGACGGCCACGCCGATGCGCACGGTTCCGTGATCCAGGGCCAGGATTCTCATCGTTGGCACTCCTCCGTTCTTAGAGCGTCTTGAACACTTTGGCGGCCGCCTGGACAGTTTTCTCGATGTCCTGGGGCGAGTGGGCCGTGGAGAGGAACCCCGCCTCGAATTGGGACGGCGCCAGGTAGATGCCTTCGTCGAGCAGCCCGTGAAAGTAACGTTTGAATCGTTCGCGGTCGCTCTTCATGGCGTTGGCCAGGTTGTGCACCGGCTCGGAGGTGAAATAGCCGCAGAACATCGAGCCGCAGCGGTTAAACTGCACGGGAATGCGGGCGTGGCGGCTGGCGTCTTTGAGCCCGGCCTCGAGCAGGGCGCCCAGCTCCTCCAATCGCGCATAGACCTCCGGCCCCAGACCCTCGAGGGCGGCGATCCCGGCCGCCATCGCCAGCGGGTTGCCGCTCAGCGTTCCGGCCTGGTACACCGGCCCCAGCGGCGCCAGAAAATCCATGATCTCGGCCCGGCCGCCGAACGCCCCCACCGGCAGCCCGCCGCCGATCACTTTGCCGAAACAGGAGAGGTCCGGTTCGATGCCGAAACGCTCTTGAGCGCCGCCGCGGGCCAGTCGGAAGCCGGTCATCACCTCGTCGAAGATCAGCAGCGCCCCATTGGAGGCGGTGATCTGCCGGAGGCGTTCCAGGTAGCCCGGCTTGGGCAGATAAAGGCCCGCGTTTCCCGGTACGGGCTCGACGATAATTCCGGCCACCTGGCCTTTGTTGGCCGCAAACGCCGCCTCGACGGCCGTCGCATCGTTGTAGGGCAGAACGATCGTGTGCTGGGTGAATGCGGCCGGCACGCCGGCGCTGTCCGGGTTGCCGAACGTCAGCGCTCCCGAGCCCGCTTTCACCAGCAGCGAGTCCGCATGCCCGTGGTAGCAGCCGTCAAACTTGATGATTTTGTCGCGGCCCGTAAACCCGCGCGCCAGCCGGATGGCGGACATGCAGGCCTCCGTGCCGGAGTTGCAGAGCCGGACCTTGCGC
>JAKLEJ010000327.1 GCA_022711695.1 Verrucomicrobiota bacterium
CCAGCCGGCTGTCATGCCCCGGATCGAACTGGGCGAATTGTTCGTTGCTGATTTCGAATTTCCCCATCCAGAAGTCATTCCCAATCCTGACCGCGGTCGGCGGCCGCTCGTCCGCTTCGCCATCCTCCTGGCCCATGATGAATTCGCCGGACGGGATGCGAACCATCTCGATCTCGAGGCCCTGGTCCAACGCGATGGTCTGTGCCGCCAGGGGGCGCGACGAGGGAGCCGGCGGCGGGAGGACGCGAGCCAGCGAACGCGGCGGCTCTTCTGCGGGAATGACGGGGACGATCGGCGACGCAGCCGGCGGGACGACGACCTCCGGATCGTCGTCCATGCCAGTGTAACGCAGGCGCATGGCCCGTCGCCGCTCGGCCTGGCGGATGACACGGTCGGGGCCGCAAATGTCGGTCCACGTGCCGTGGGCGGGCGCGCCCAAATCGATCCAGGTGACGAGGCGATCCCACGCTTCGGCGTCGGGGCTCACGCCGTGATGGCCTTTGCGCAACATTTGCACAAGCCGCGTCGTTCCCGCATGGAATTCCCACGGCGGCAGGAGTGGCATGTCGCCCTCGCGGGTGGGCGTGCGGACCAGGCGGCGCAGGGCGTAATACGAGGGCGTGAACCGCGAGGCGAGGTTGTAAGCGTTCTTGTTGTCCTGCATCGGACGTGCAGGCCGATCGGTGAGGTTGGGAATGGATGGGCCGCCGGCGCGCGGCCGGCCGTCATGGCAGCCGACACACCACTTGTCGAGCGCGGGCTGGACTTCGCGGCGGAAATCGAAGCCGCGGGCCGGGCCATGCCACGGGCGGATCGTCTCGGCGGGCCGGGTGGCGGCGAGGGGCTGCCGCGCCGGCGCCACGGTGTTCTGGTGGTCGTGACAGCCCACGCAGGAGAGCGTCTCCCCCGGCATGGCGGTGAACCAGCTTCGCATCAATTGCACCGCCTGGCCCTGCGCATCGAGCGGCTGCACGGCAATGGGCGTGTAAGCCGGCACACGGAATCGGGCCGAACCGTCCTCATGCACCGGCACGGTTCCCAGGACTCGTTTAACATCCCAGGGGCCATCGAGCCCCGGCGCATCCGGTTCGCCGCCCATACCCTGGTAGGCAAAGTGGTAGCTCACCAGCCGCAGGGACTTGATCGTGCCGCGCGGCACACCGATGAGCCCGGGGCCGGCATAGACATCGGTCAAGAACACCTCGGCATCGCGGCGGGCGAGATCGACCTTGTCGGCGAGGACCGGGGGAGGCGCGGTCGGCCGCAGCGGGATCGGCTCCAGGAGCGCAAAGCCGGGCCGTTCGCAAATCGGCACAAGGTTGTCGAATACGTCGGCCAAATAGACGCCCCAGGGCGCGCCGGCCGCAGGCTGGCAGGAGACCAGAAAATATTTGTCGCTGAGCGGAAACGGGTGAAGGAACTTGGGCCAGGTCTGGGCAATGGGCAGGTCGAGCATCACCGGCTCGACCTTGCGGCCACGACCGGGAATGCGTTGCACGACGCCATCGGCTTCGATCCGGCCCTTGGCGGTGTCGAACACCACCAGGTCCCCCATCCGGGGCGATTCGTGATGGCCTCCCACCACGGCGACGAACTGGCTGGGATGCCCGGGCAGCGGCTTGGCGTAGAACATCGAAGCCGGCCAGTAGGACTGGCTGCCGTAGTACTCCATCTGCTCCGTGCCATCCGGGTTCATGTGAAATAGAATCCGCGAGAACGCGTGCGGCAGATCGGTGTATTCCCAGCGCAGGTAAAGCACCCGGCCATTGGGCAGAACCGTCGGACACCAATCGTGGTCCTGCTCGACGGTCAGTTGCCGGATGCGACCGCCCTTCTCCAGCAGGTAGAGATTGGCAACGTGCGCCGAACCGCGCACACACGGCACCCCCGTGAAGGGCGCAGTCGAGGTGAAGACGATCCGGCCGTCCGGCAGGTAGCAGGCGTCGTAGTTGTCCACGTCCGGCTCGTCGATCAACGGCAGCTTCTTCAAACCGGAGCCGTCGGAGCGCATCTCGAACACGCGCCAGCGTCCGCTGGTCTCCGGCATGGAGAACAGCAGCCGTTCCGCGTCGAAATGCAGGCGGACATCGCCCACGAACCGTCCGCCCTCAGGCCGGTACAGCGTGTCCAGCTTGCCGTCGGGCCGGACCGGCGAGAGCACGGCAATCTCGTTGGTGTAGCCGGCGGGTTCGAGGCTGGAGTTGCTCTCGTAATTGTTCGGCAGCCCCAGTTTGCCCGCGCCGCGCTTGACGAGGAGCAGCCGCTCGAAATCCAGGAGGGGATTGGCCAGCAACGCCTCGGCGCGCAACCGGCTGAACTCGCCGGCGATTCTCTCCCAAGCCCGGCGGATCTCGGCGTCGGTCGGCCGGGAGGTCTGCAACGCCTCGAAGCGCTGCCGGAGTTGCTGGAGCCGTTGACGATACTCAGGACCGCGGGCATACCGCTCCTTGAAGGTGTGGCTGAGGTCCTCGACGGCCAGCGCCAGGGATTCCCAGTCGATCGGCGGCCCGGGCGGCGGGCCGGCCTCCGGCTGCCAAGGGCTGGCCTCGCGGAGATAATCGAGAAGGTTGCCGGCCAAGCGCTCGAAGTTGGCCCGATGGCCCGGCGGCGCGTGGTAGTAGAGCGGCGACAAGCGCCAGGCGCAGGCGACGATCCGCCCCTGCCCCAGGCGGTATTCCAGCAGCGGGTTCTCCGGGCCGCCGGGAGTGCGAGCCAGCAACGTTCCTCTCGGGGGGACGCTCGCCGGATGGAACTCGGCAAACGCCGGATAGACCGCCCCGCTCATCCAGATCACGCCGCGGTCCGGATCGAGTCCGCGAAAGGCGGGGTGCCCGGACTCGACCGGCGCCAAGCCCGCCTGCGCCCGATCATGGCCGAAGGTGACATTCTGGGTGCGCACCGTGTCCACGCCCAACTGGCTCACCAGCGTGGCCGCCGCGCCCGAAAGGAGCAGGCCGCCCCCGGTGGCGACGTATCGGCGCAGCGCCGCCAACGAGTTGGAATGGCAAATCGGGCCCGCTGGATCGATCGGCTCGCCTTGGTGGATCCAAAGGGCGCCACACCCGTCCAGCGCCAATTTTCCTCCGCCACCGAGCCGCACCGGCGTGGCCGAAAGTCGCCGAGCCAAGGTCCCCGCTGTGTCCGACTCGACGCCGTATTTCGCGGCCGCCTCTTGAGTCACGAGGAACCCGATTCCTGGACGGTTCTCGGCGGCCTGGGGCACGGCCGGGCTGCTCGCCCCGAGGCCAAGGACAATGAGGCAGAGCCACGTCCACTCCTGGCATCGTGCGGAGATATTCACACACCGTTGCATCATCGGTATCGTTTGTAGCTTCAAAGCAGACACTTTGACGAGCTTTTCCACACACAACCAGAGCAGGGGCTATTGGGGGGGGCGCGAAAGCCACCTGTAGGAAGTGAGAACGGCCGGGGTGTGGGGCTCGCGGGACTGGACGCGGGTATCGACGGTGTTCGACTCGCAAGCCGCGACCCGCCTGGAGATCAATTGCCTGTTTGGCGGGTGGGGGATGTCCACTGGGCAGGCCTGGCACGACGACATTGCCCTGGAGCAAGTCGAGAATCCGCTCCAGCCCGCGGAGGCCCGGATCGTAATCGATCCAAGCGTCCAGCCACAGCCCTGCAGCCCCATGATCTTCGGCGGTTTTCTGGAACACTTTGGCCGCCAGATTTGCGGAGGAGTTTTCGACCCGGGTTCGCCTCTTTCGGACAAGCGCGGGTTCCGCAGAGACGTCATCGCCGCGCTCCAGGAGTTGAGAATCCCCGTGGTCCGCTGGCCGGGGGGATGCTTCGTCAGAGTCGCAGACAGGGCGCTGGAGGGCGAATACCCGGCGACGCTCCTGACTGGCAGCTCCCCGGATTCCTACAACGACATCGAGCATCCTGACCGGGTGGCGCCCAGGAGCACCCATCTGACCTTCGCGAAGGGGGTGGTCAGCTTGCCACCCCACTCCCTGGCGATCGTGAAATTCACCCTTCCGTGAGAGGCGATGAATCCGCCGCTCACCCCCCCTGCAACCTGGGGATCAATGGACCACAAAGGATGAATCGGGGCCGCTCGGGCAGCGTCGGATTCGAGAATGGCTCGACCGACGCCCCGGGCACGAGCGCCCGGCCGCTGGTCTTGGGGCCATCGCGTCAATGCACACCCAACCGAAAGGCAGCAAGATGAACCGCCGTCAATTTCTCGGACGAACTCTCCTGGCTGGAAGCGCCGCGGCGGCGCCCTGGCTGATCCCGGCGCGGGCCCTGGGCAGGGACGGCGCCGTGGCCCCGAGCGAGAAGATCGTGCTGGGAGGCATCGGCCTGGGGCCGCGCGGGCAGTATGACCTGAGCGTGATGCTCCCCGAAAAGGACGTGCAGTTTGTGGCCATCTGCGACGCCGTGCGCAGCCGCCGCGAGCAGGTCAAACAGATGGCCGACGCCCACTACCGCAACCAGGACTGCCGGATGTACGGGGACATGTTCGAGCTGCTGGCCCGGCCGGACATCGACGCGGTGCTGATCGCCACGGGGGACCGCTGGCACGCGCTGGCCTCGATCCTGGCGGCCAGGGCGGGCAAGGACGTTTACAGCGAGAAA
>JAKLEJ010000328.1 GCA_022711695.1 Verrucomicrobiota bacterium
GGAGTCCGCCAGCTTTCTCGGCCCTACGGATCGACCGGGCCGTCTGGCGAAGCTGTTGGCTGGGCCGCATCTCGGTCTCGAGACCCCTCCAGCAGCCGCAGGCCACTCGTGGTCTTGGCTGCAAGCCAATGGCCGTCCGGAGAGAAGAGGATGTTCCTAATCGGATCGGCAAGTCGCTGAAGCGAGAAAAGCTCCTGCTGAGATCGCGTGTTCCAAAAGCGCAGCGCGCTGTCATCGCCGACCGATGCGAGGGTCTCGCCATCGGGGCAGAAGGCAAGCCACCGCACTCCCTGGGCGTGGCCCTTGCACACGCCGAGGAGTTTTCCGCTGCGGGTGTCCCACAAACGAATGGCGTTTTCGCTTTCTTTGACGGGGTTGGATCCCACCGCGAGAATCCCGCCGTCCTCCGACAGCGCCGTGGGCGACATGAAGCCCAGGTCGGCCTCCACCGGAAACGCCGTCTTGGGCGAGCGCGCCTTGGCATCCCAGAGCTTGATCGATCGGTCGTGGAACGTGATCAGGACATTGCCGCTTCCGGCAAAAAGCGCGCGTCTGCTTTTGATTCGTAGCGGAGCCTCGCCGGGGTCCTGGAGGTTCCACCACAGCGCGGAATCTCCTTTTGCCCCCGCCAGCAACGCTGTGTTGTCCGGAGAGATCGCCGCCCAGGATTTGTGGACCTCCTGGCTCTCCAGATCCACCGACTTCCTGGATGGAAGGTCCCAGACGCGGAGCCCGCCTTTGGGCAGGGGATCGGCCACCACACGCAAATCGTCGCTGACGACGCCGGCCCACTGGCCCCACTGGCTTCTCGTGAGTTGAAGCTGATCGTTGGGCTCCCCCGTCTTGAGGTTCAGCAGAACGAACCTGGACTGATCCTCGATGGCCGCCAGCGCTTGCCCGTCTTTGGAGAACTTGAGCGGTGTCCAGTTGCCTTCGTAGAGCCTCTCCTTGGCGGCGGCATTGGTGGGCCAGAGGCGAACTGCGCCGTCTTTGCCCCCGCTGACGACACTGCGGCCGTCGGCGGTGAAGGCCACAGCCCAAACCTCCGAGGGACTCCCGTGCAGCCGTTCCACGCACTGCCGGGCCCCAACATCCCACAACCGGATGGAGTGGTCGTGACTCCCGGACGCCAGGAGCGCCGTGCCAGGGGCAAAGGCAAGGCCTGAAACCAGACCGGCGTGTTCAACCGCGTTCCGGGTGGCGGGCAGTGTCGTCAGCTTCTCCCCGGTCGCCGAGGACCAGACATCGAGGACGAAGACGCTGCCCTCCCGCAGCGTGTTTCGAGCCGCGACCACCGAATTCCCGTCCGGAGAGAACAGCAGAGCGGTTTTGTCCCGCATCCGAAAATCGGCGAAGATCCCCTCCGAATGGCGGAGGGGCCGCAACGGTTTCGCTGCGTCCACATCCCAGAGAACGATCCCCTTGCTGGTGTCCGTGGCGATCACATTGCCCCGCGGGCTGAAAGCAAAGGGCGGCATGCCGTTTGGCAGGTCAGCCACGAGCTTGCCGGTGGAACTGTCATAAACATGGATCCCTCCGAACGAAGTCGCGGCCAGCCGCCGTCCATCGGGCGAGAACGCCACGGGGGCCATACGCTCTAGCGCCGAATAGGCCTCCGCCCAATCGGAGGTCCGCCAGACCTTGACAGTTCCCTTGCTGGCCGTGGCCAGCAGACCGGTGGCCGACAGGGCGAGTGAGGAGCCCGATTTTGCCAGGGTCTTCGCCAGGCGGCCGGTCTTCGTGTCGTAGATTCGAACAGAGTCCTGCAAGCCGACCGCCAGGAATTCCGGCGAGTGGGCGAGCGAAAGAACACTGGAGGCCTCCTGCGCGAACAGCCTGTGGTCAGCCCCCCTGGCCGCCTGCCACAGGTAGCGCCACTCGAAGCGCTGGGACCCCCTGGCGCGGTGTTTGGCCAGGAGTTCCGTCGCGCGGGCCATATTCCCGGCCAGGATCGACTGGTGGGCCAGATTGACGTCGGCCACATATTCGTTGAGTTCGGCTTTCTCCTGGTTCGCCAGCGCGCGCTCCCGCTGCGATTCCGCCGTGCGCCGGAGCAATTCCTCGGTTCTGCGGCCCAGTTGCGCCTCGTGCTCGGCGCGCGTGGCGCGCAGGGCCTGCCAGACGCTGGCGGTGACGCCGCCCACCAACGCCATGAGGATGGCGGCCGCCGCGGCAAATACGGCGCGATGCCGCCGCAGCGCTTTCCGCAGACGATAGGCTGTGCTCTGAGGCCGCGCCAAAACCGGTTCCTGGCGCAGGTACCGCTGAAGGTCCGCCGCAAGCTCCTGCGCGGTCTCATAGCGCCGGGTGCGGTCCTTTTCCAGGCACTTCATGACGATCCAGTCCAGGTCCCGATCCACCAGCATGACCAAGGGCTGGGCCGGGCTTCCGGCGGCCACTCGGCGTGTGCGTGTCGAGGGCCTGGGCGGCTCGACCTCCTTGATCGTTCGCCGCATCCCATCCAACCCGGATTGGGTCAACTCCTTCGCATCGAAGGGGGTCACCCCGGTGAGCAATTCGTAGAGCATTACTCCCAGGGAATAGAGGTCGCTCCGCGTGTCCACGTCCGCTCCCGTCATCTCCGCCTGTTCGGGACTGGTGTAGGCAGGGGTGCCGATGAACGCGTGGAAATTCGTGAGAACGGTCTTTTCGGTGAGCGGTTCCTCGATCGCCTTGGCAACGCCGAAATCGATGACCTTCGGCGCCGGCTTTCCATCCTGCACGGTCACCAGAACGTTGGAGGGCTTGAGGTCACGATGGATCACGCCTTTCTGATGCGCGTGCTGGATGGCCTGGCAAAGGGAGATGAAAAGCCCGAGCCGCTCCCGCAGGGCCAGCCGATTCGCCTCGCAGTATTCGGTAATGCGAACTCCGCGAACCAGCTCCATCACGAAAAAGGGGCGGCCGGTCGCGGTGGCGCCGCCGTCCAGCACGCGCGCGATGTTCGGATGATCCATGAGCGCCAGCGCCTGGCGTTCCGCCTCGAACCGGGCCACGATGCTCCGGGTGTCCATGCCCAGCTTGATCACCTTGACCGCGACCTGACGCCGCACCGGCTCGCGTTGCTCCGCCCGATACACGACCCCGAATCCGCCCTCGCCGATCTTTTCGAGGAGCTTGTACCGGCCAATGGAATTCCCAATTTGCTCCTCGATGAGGGCCAATTTGCCGGCCGTCGCCAGGGTGTCTCGGAGAACGCCGCCAGCGCCCCGTTCGAGGAAGGTGTCCGGCTGGTGGTGCGCGAGCAGGGCCTCGACCGCTTCCCTTAGCCCCGGATCGCCCGCGGTGGCCCGCTCGATAAACGCCGCGCGCGCCTGCGCGGAAGGTTGCTCCAGCGCTTCAAGGAAGACTTCTTGCTCGCGAGTCATTCAAACGTTCTGCCGCATCTAACCGGGATGACATGCGCACATTCCACACGGGGTCCGCCAACTTATTGGGTGCCTTCGGGTGTCGAGTGTTGCCTCGAAATCTGGCGTCTCAGCCAGGCTCGGGCGTAAGTCCATATGCGCTCGGCAGTTCGCAACGGCATGCCCAGGGTCGTCGCAGCCTCTTCCATGGTCATCCCGGCGAAGTAACGCAACTTGACCAGGTTCGCCGCGACGGGCTCCTCCCTGGCCAGCAGGTCGAGCGCCTCGTCCACCGCCAGCAACTCGTCGGACGGCTCTTCAAGCGCGAACTGAGCCTCCTGAAGCGGCTCATGCGGCGCGCCACTGCCCCGGCGGGCCGCCTTCTTCCGACGGGCCGAGTCCACGAGAATGCGCCGCATGGCTTCCGCCGCGGCCGAGAAGAAGTGCGCCCGGTTCTCGAAGCGCGCCTCGCCCTCTCCGACCAGCCTCATCCAGGCCTCATGGACCAGGGCCGTGGGTTGCAGTGTATGTCCGCACGCTTCGCCGGCCATCTTGTGAGCCGCTATCCGCTTGAGCTCCGCGTAAACGAGCGAAAGCAACTGCTCGGCGCCTTCCGGGCTGCCGCCCCGGATCTCCTGCAGGATTCGCGTCACTTCCGACATGAATGCCTGCTTAGCCGTTGGCGCCGCCGGTGTAAAGCCGCTTTCTCCAGCCCTGAACCCGCGTCCGGCGTCTCTGGGCTGCCGCGCACAGGCGCGCCAGGACTTCCGAAACGCGCTGCTTTCAGAGTTTCCAGCCCTGGCGGTAACGGTGATGGATGAATTCGTCGGCGCGGGCGCAATTAACGGCGCGGAGCCGCTGCCAGTCCCACTCGAGCCGGCTGCCGGCCCGGTAGGCCACATTGCCGAGCAGGGCGGTTTCCGTGAGCGGTCCCGAGTAGTCGAACGGACAGCCCGCGGGGACGCCTGTTTTGCAGGCCTGGATCCATTCCCGGTGATGCCCGATCGAGTTGGCAACCTTGACGGCGGGCGGAGGCTGTCCCTCGAAGTCCTTCTCCGGCAGCAGGGCGTGCTGGTGGTAGTTGGAGATCAGGCTGCCCTTTTCGCCCATAAAGAGGACGCCGCTGCTGTAGTTCTTGTACTGCTCGGGCGTCAGCAGGGCAGGGTGCTTCCCGCCGTGATACCAGGTGAGTGTGACCGGCGGTTGGGCGCCGCGGGCCGGAAACTGGTAGCGCA
>JAKLEJ010000329.1 GCA_022711695.1 Verrucomicrobiota bacterium
CGGCATGGGGCCCCGGCCCTGGCCAAGGCGGCCAAGACGCACTTTCGCACCGCCTATCGGGCCCAGGGGCTGCCCGAGCCGCCGCGCCAGGAATGGCGCAAGCCCGGCGGCGGGTGAGCGCGATCGAGCAATCGCGCCCTTAACGCAATCGGCCGGAATCGGCCGCTTGCACTTTGTTTGCTCTGCAGCCGCCCGCCCACACCCACCATTTCTTGCGGGGCGATCCGCCGCGCGTATAGACTCCGCCGACCTATGAAACCTCAAGATCGCGACGACCGCAGCGTCGTCAGGAAACACGCGGGGAGCATCCTCGCGCTGATTGGCGCGGGCACAATGCTGTCCGCCAGCGGCGTCGGGGCGGCGAGCCTGGCCCTCGAGACCTCCAACCCGAAGCTCGAACGCAGCTTTCAGTGGGCCGTTCAAAAGGCCCTGTCCTACGTGCAAACGGGGAAGACCGGGGTGGTGGACGGCCACGAGCGGCAGCGGCAGAGCGTCGGCAGCGTGAAATACATCCCCAGCTATTGGGCCGGGTACACCTGGCGGACGGCCTTCTATTCGCGGGATTACTGTCACCAGGCCGCGGGCGCCCATCTCCTGGACCTGCAGCAGGAGAACCTGAGCATGTTGCGGGCGTTTGCCGGCAGCGCCACCGCGGGCCGGAAGTGGTATCCGCTCTGGGCGCTGAACTTCGACGGCAGCCCGTTCAAGCTGGACTACGCCGGGGACCACTCGTTTGTGCGCGAGGTTCCGGCGGTGTTCGAACTGGTCGAGCAGTGCCACCGCCAATACCTCTGGACGGGCGATCCGGCCTACGTGACAGACCCGGTCCTGTCGAATTATTGCGCCAGGGCGGTGACCGAGTTCATCCAGTTGCACGACACCCTCATTCCCAACGGCGTCGCCGAAGGAGACGGCTCCGGCAACATCTTCCGCGGCTCGGCCACCTACAACGAAATCCGCTCGCCCCTGATCGAGGCCGGGGACGGGATCGCCTGCCAATACCAGGCCTTGCTGGCCTACGCCGGCCTGCTGGCGGCGCGTGGAGAGCCGGGGCAGGCGGCCGCCTTCGAACGCAAGGCCGGAGACCTGCGAGCCTTCTTCAACACCCAGTGGGGCGTCAAAACGAACGAAACCCTCTATGTGCGCGGCTACGACACCCGCAAACGAGCTCTCACGGATTTCGGCCGCGAGAACAGTTGGTTCATGCCGATGAAGTTCATCACCCTTCCCTCCGCCAGGACGGACGCCTACCTGGATTTCATCGCCCGCTCGGTCGATTCGCCCGGCGGCCGGCCCTCGAACCTCGAGGCGATTTCGTATCTGCCGGGGGTCTTCTTCCCCTATAACCGGGCGGAGGAGGGCTGGAAATGGCTGGAGTACATCATGGACCAGCCTGACCGCGAATACCCGGAGATCTCCTACACGCTGATCGGACACGTGGTCGAGGGCTTGCTGGGATTCGAACCCAACGCCCCGGAACGCTCCTTCCTCACGGTCTCGCGGCTGCCCCGCGCGGTCGAGCGGCTCGGCGTCCGCAACCTGCCCCTGGCCGGCCATCGGATCGGGGTGACGCACGAAGGCGCCTCAAGATCCGCCGCCGCCCACACCTCCGGCCCAAGGCCGTTGAAGTGGCACGCGTGCTTCTATGGCGACCATGCCGCGATCGCCGTCAACGGCCAGCCCATGCCCGCCCGACCGACGCTGCTTCATGGCGTCCGCGCCAGTGTCGTCACCGTGGAACTGGCACCCGGACAGTCAGCGACGGCAGATGCGCGGCGGTAGCCAATCGCGCCGGAGATTTCGGTGAGCGGACCTCAGGGGGCGAGACTCCGGGCGGTCTATTCGAGATCGGCCCGGAGGGTGACAATGCTCCAGGCGGGGACGGTGACGGCGCCGGTGACGGGTTCGATGGGCCGCTCGCTGGTGTCGCTGAGCCACACCTTCTTCGGCGCGGAGGCGCCCCACTTGACCTCGGTGGTTTGCAGTCTTCCCGAGGCGCCGAAAAGGCGAAGGATGAGGGCCTGGCCGTCGTGGCTGGGCTTGAGGGCCGAAACCGCCACTGTGCCGTTGGAGATGCTCACCGGGGCCTGCTTGGGCTCGGCGCCCCTGGCCGGCAGGACCAGCAGCGGCTGGGATTGATCCAGGGCCAGCCGGGAGACGGTGTCGGCATTGTAGCCGCGAGAGCGCGGATACAGGAAGAAGCGGAACACGGTGGGGCCTTCCTGCTCGGCGCGGTAGTTGGTGTGCCAGTGGTTGTTCATGGCCCAGGAGTAGATCGTCTGGGAGGGGTCGATCCGGCTCTTCCAGGCGCGCGGATCGGAAAGCGAGCCAATCAGATTGGCGGTGATGCCGCCGATCTCGACCAGCGGGGCGTCCGGGGTCAGCCAGGTGATCCCGGCCCGATCGTTCGAGACATCGACGAAGCGCTGCACGGTGAACCAGTTCTTGCAGGCGCCGGGCAATTGGTCCGCTTCGGGCTGCACCACGCCCCAGGGCACATCCATGCGCGCCACGCCACCCGGCAGGTTGAAGCCAAAGCCGAAGTGCACCCCTTCCTTCTTCCGGATCGGCAGCTTGTCCACCACGTTGACGATCTCCACGTAAGAGGGCGAGGAGTGGGTCCCGGGCCAGTGGAGCCGGATCTCCCGGGTCAGCTTGCGGCAGCCGGGGGCGTCGGACTCGACGAGCAGCGAGGCCACGAACGGACCGCGCTCCTTGACCGAGATTTTCACCGGCCCGCTGCGCTGGAGCCCCTTGAGGTCGCTGCCCGGCAGATACAAATACTCGTTAAGGCCGGACATGGCGTTGGTATCGACGAACTCGATGTCGCCTTCCTTGAGCCGGAGGCTGGAGATGGCGCCGGTCGTCTCATCGACCTTGAGGGCGAGAGTCTTTGTGAAGAGGGTATTGCCCTCAGCGCGAGCGCCTTCCCCGCCGGGCTTGGCGTCTTCGGCCGGCCGAATATAGAGCCGGCGCGCGAAATAGGAGCCCCAGCAAGGTCGATACAGCAGTTCGCCGGTGGTGAGGCGCTGCGCATACATGGAGGCTTTGTTGGTCAACGACCAGGACAGGCCGTCGCCGGCGGTGGAAAGTTCCTTGGGGATGACAATGGTCCCGTAGGGAACAAGCCGCGATGCGGTGCAATAGACATCCACCGCCTGGGCGCCCTCGGGCAGGGCCGGCGCCGGGCCGAGGCTCTGCGAGAAACGCTCCAACAATTGGCGCGACTGGACGTCGCCCTGCAGGGCGAACGCCTGCTTGATGGCCCACTGGCTCTTGACGAACGGGGCGTCGGGCTGGCTGATGCTGTTATGAGCCCCCCAGGTATGCTCATCGTAGAGAATCACCTCGCGCCAGGCCTTTTCGAAATCGGCGGCCGGAAAGGCTTTCCGATTGTAGAGCGCAAAGAGAGTCTCGGCCTGGACCAGGCGCTCGGCGGAAGCCCGGTTCAAGGCGGTTTCCCGCGCGCTCGAGGCCGCGCCGTCCTCCCAATACGGCGTGAAATCGCCGCGGGCCACGGGAATCTGGCTGCCGTAGCGCTGTTCGAAATCGCGGAACATCTCGGCGGTGGTGGCGATGACCAGCTTGGGATAGGCGTGGGTTTCATTCCAGGCCTTCACCTTGTCGGCAAAGTTCACATCCGGCGCGCCGTTGTCGCCCAGGCAATGCCGCGCCTGCACATAGTCGTACGGATATCCCTGCTCTTCGAGCCGCGAGAGGTAATTCTGGATCTTCTCGGTCGATTGAAACACCTGGTAATAGCCGGTGCCGGTCATCCAGACGAGCACGCGGTCGCGGCCGTTCGGCCCGACCCACCAGAAGGGCTTGTCGCCCCAGGCAGCGATGGTGTGGCCGATCCGGTCGCCGCCGTTGGGGCCGATCGAGAAGTACTTGATGCCGCTATGGGCAAAGGCCGGCACGATTCCCCAGGTGTAGCCGGGCACATCCGTGATCATGGCCGACTCGACCGGCACGCCGATCTCCCGTCCCAGCCGCGCCGCCGAGCCCACCAGCCGCAACAACTCCTCGGGACGGCACAGGCCCGTCAGTTCGTTGCCATAGAGCGCGTCGATGCCCACCATCCCCGAGCGAACCGCGTCGAAGAACGCCTGCCGCTTTTCGGGGCTGGCCTGCTTGAGATAGCCGTCCACCGCCCACAGCACTTCGCAATTCCATTTGAACCGCGCGCCGGGCGGGTTCCCCGCGGTCTTGCGAGCGGTGTCGATGGCCATCTCCAGGTATTTCCACTGGGCGCGCTCGACGTCGGTTTGCACATGAGTGTAGCCGATATCGACGTGGGAGTGGGGCAGGAGATAGACCACCCATTTGCGCACGGGCCGCAGTTTGACCGAGCGGGCGGCCAGCTCCTTGCCGCCCATTTCGACGCGCAACTGGGCGACGGTTTCCTTTTCGACGGCCGGCACGCGCAACTCGTGGCTTTGCGCCGCGGCGCTCAGGCGCAGGGGCGTGTCCACGGGGGCCTGACCGTCCAGCGTCACCCGCGCCAGCGCGGTCGTTTCCGCCCCGAAATTCCGGGTGGCCACCCGGATGACCTGGAACAACTG
>JAKLEJ010000033.1 GCA_022711695.1 Verrucomicrobiota bacterium
GGCCGCATCCGGTAGAGCACGTAGGCTTGCGGTTCCCAGCACAGGAACCGCGCCTGGCAGCGGGTGGACATGAAACCCAGATCGCCATCGGGCAGCGGCGCCGGGTCGAAGTCGTGGTAGGGCCCCTCGGTCAACTGCCGCAGTCCGCTGCCGTCGGACCGCATCGACATGAGGTGCCAGTAAGGCTTCCAGCCCGCCACCTCGGGTTTCTCGGGCCGATACGCAAAGTAGATCGTGCGCGCCTCGAAGTCCGCCACCGGGTGGCGCACGATGCCGGCGCTCCCGTCGAAAAGCGTCTGCGTCACGGCCCGCGCCGGCTCCAGCCGCCCCTCGGCGTCGCGCGGCACTTCCAGCATGCAAATCCCGCCTCCGGACACAAACAGGGAATCCAGGTGTTCGCTGTAGTTGTGGGAGGGCTGAAGCGGGTGGTGCTTGGCGAAGAGCACGCGCTCCAGCGGGGCCAGCCGCGGGTCGCGGAAGAACAGCTTGCGCTTGGCCTGCCTCGCCGCCAGGTAAAGCGCGTCCGAAGCCGCGGCCGCCGGCTCACTCGCCCGCTGGCGCAGCGTCTTGAGTTCGGCCCGCTCCCGGGCCAAATCCAGTCCCAGGGGCGCCAGTCGTTCGATCATCTCCTCGAACTGGACCAGCGCGCGCTCCAGCGGGGCCAAGCGCGCCAGTCGCCCCCAATACGGCGCTCCCCCGGGCGCGGCGGGCCGGTCGTTCACCAGCGGTGAAAGGTAGTCCTTCGCGTCCATGCGGCTCCAGGTGTCCCGTTCCCGCAGGAACGCGTAGCTTACGGCCCCCGCCCACGTGGGCGTCGGCAGTTCCGAGAGAGGCAGGGTCAGCGAGGGCTGGGGTGGGCTCAACTGGCTGGCCGCGCGGCTCAGCGTCGCCGCGGTCTTCCAGGTCTGTCCATCCGGGGAAAGACGCAGCTCCGCCTCCAGAATCTGCCGGTCGCTGAACTGCGCCAGCCGGTCGCGCGAAAGGATCACCCGCGAAACACGCGCCGGCGCCGGCAGCTCGATCTGCGCCCACTCCTCGCCCGCAGTCGCCGCAATCCAACTGTGGCTGTTGCCGTAGAGCCCGTCGTTCAGATGCGCCACCGCGTGAATCGCATAGCCGGGCAGGAGAGACGACGCCCGGGCCTTGGCCCCGCGGCTGCCCAGGGCCAGGTTGTTCGTCGAATCCGGACCATAGACCTCGAGTTCGTCCAGGCAGACTTGCCCGGCGTGCGGACGCCGGATGACCACCCGCACCAGGCGCGCTTCTGTTGGCGCGAACTCGATGGGCGTCACCAGGGGATTCGAGGCTTTCTCCGCTGCGGCCTTGGATACGCGCGCGGCAAACGCTTCCTCGGTAACCTCGCGGGGGGGCGCGGCGGACGCCGCGGACACCAGACCCAGCAGGGCCAGAAGCGCCGCGGGCGACACAGCCCGGATCGAACAGATGAGCTCTTTCATTTGGACTCGGCTTTGGCGTTTATTCAATCTGGTTCATAGCATAACCTGCCGCGCCTCCGCAGGCACGTCTTTTTAGGCCGGATTTCTGTCAAAAAGGACCCGAACTTCGGGCTGCCTTCCCGTCGCCACGCCAGCTCTCAGCCTGTGCCGGGACCGGCTGCCACGCTCACCGACGCAGCCGATAGAGGCGCATGGCGTCCGAACCGATGGTCTCCCGGTGGCCGGAAACCGCTCCAGGCAGGCAGGTCCACGGGCCGTTCACACTGGTCGCGTATTCGAACGCGCCACTGCCCACCCAGGCGATCGTCACCTCGTTGCCCGAACGGGTGACGCTCAGTTCCGGAGCGGCCAGCGTGTTCGCCTCGATCTCGTCAATGGCCGTCATTCCATCCGAGAGGCGAATGAGCAAGCCGGTGGCCGGGATGGGTTGGCCGTCGGCGCCGGCCACCTCGAACCGATGACGCAGGTAGGAGGTGAACTGGGGCGGATTGGAGTAACGGTATTCCACCACGCCGATGGTGGCCCAGCCGGTTGCGGGGTCGTCGGTCTGCGGAGTCGTCCCATCCGGATTGTCCACGGCGGTCACCTGCACGGTATACAGGCCAAGGGCGCGATCCGTGCAGCTCCCCGCCGCGCAGCCGGGCTCGGCGGTGTTGCCGTTGTCGCGGCTCCAGGCCACGCTCCTCACCTCCACGGTGGAGGCGAAACTCAGGCCGACGAACGGGCTGGGTTCCGAGAGACTGGGAAGCCAACTGAAATTATTCCCATAGAGGCCGTTGTTGACGTTGGTGATGAAGTGAACAATCCCGTATTCGCTGCTCCCGAACGCCGTTGTGCCGCGGCTCGCCAGGGCAATGTTGTCCGAGGGGCCGGCCGTGGCCGCGGGGCTGAAAAAGCCGCCATTGTTGCCGTCCCATGTGACGGCATAGCCTGGCGCGGGTGTGAGGACCACGCGCGGGCTGGCGGCTTGAACCGCTGCCGCCGCCAACGCTGCTGCCACCACCGCTGCGCTCCGGTCGAGGAACGAACCCGGCCGGACCTGCCGCTGCTGTGAGTCGATCTTCGGATTCATGATATCTCTTTGTTGAGGTTGAGGGTTGTCGAATTTCGGAGAAGCTCTGGCAGGGACTTAACCAGGCCGGGCTGGGCCTCGTTGGACGGCTCCGTCCTTTCGTTTCGAGGACGGATCGAGCGGCAGGGTCTGCGCCCGCTGCCCTCCCCGCAAGCCGCGGACGGTCTTACCGCCGATCAAGGCTGGGTGCTGAGGGTTCCATTTGACGACAGAGTGTATATACTTAATAAAAACTCCGTCAACACCTTTCAGCCGTCGTGAATCCGCGCCGCGCGGCGCCTCAGCGGGGCAACGCGGCGACCGTCATTTGCCCATGCGCAGCCGGTGGGCGGCGCGGGGATGCGCGGATTCAGCTCACGGCAGAACCCGCTCGACCATCCTCGCGGAGGCGGAGATGTGGTCGGCCAGGAGCGCCAGCGCCCTGGCTTTGTCGCGGGCCTCGATGGCGCTGAGGATCCCGCAGTGTTCCCGATAGGCCGTGGCGACCGCCTCGGGAGCGCGAGAAATCCAAAGCTGGAAAATGCGCAGGAACCGATAATGGCGCTCCAGATCCTGTGTCAGCCATGAATTGCCGCAGCCCTGGGTCCACAGCGCGTGCAGGGCCAGATCGAAGGCCAGGCAGCGTTTGACCCAGTGGCGGGACTTGTTCGGGCTGGCCTGCGCGGCCAGGCGCCGCAAAGACTGAGTCTGGTCGGGGGTGATGTCCTCCCAGGATCGCTCCAGCGCGTGCCGCTCCAGCACCCGGCGCAACTCGTAGAGGTCGCGCACGTCGCTGGGTGTCAGCCGGCGAACGACCGGCCGGCGGTTGGAGCGAAGCACGATGAAGCCGCTCTCGGCCGCCCGGCGCATGGCTTCGCGCAAAGGCGTGCGCCCCACCCGCCAGGCCCGCGCCAATCGAACCTCCGGCAGCGATTGCCCGCTGGGCAGTTCGCCGCTCAGAATTCCCTGGATCAGCCGCCGGAAGAGCCGGTCGGCGGTCTGGCCCGGGCGTTTGAGGGTTTTTGACTTTGACATGCCTCTTGCGAAAGTATATACACAAGCAGAATCGCCTGGCAAGACCATCCCAGCCCGATCATGAGATCAAAGGACAAGGCCGCCTTCGTCACGGGCGCCGCTGGCGGCATTGCCAAAACCATCGCCGCGATTCTTGCCCGGGCGGCCTTCCGCCGCCCGACCGGCCAGCATCCGACCCTCGACGACCACGGCGTGATGGACGGTTCGCCCCCATCCGGCGATCGCTTCAAGGAATGATCGTGCCGCCCAAACCCGATACCCTGGTCATGCTTCGTCGCCGTTGTCCGCCCAGCGTCTTCAGTCGGGGGCCGCAGGGCGCCGTCTTGGGATTCTGCCTGTTCGCCCTCGCTGCCTGCGCCGACACCGTGGTGGTGTTCAACGAGCTGATGTATCATCCGGCGACCCGCGAACCGTTGCTCGAATGGGTCGAGCTGCACAACCAAAATGCCGTCGATGTGGACCTGGGAGGATGGCGGCTCTCGGATGGCATCGACTACGTATTTCCGCGGGGCACGGTCATCCGGGGCGGCGGTTACCTGGCGATTGCCATCGATCCGGCGTCGTTGAGCGAGCAGGCCGGGATCAGCAACGTCTTCGGCCCTTTTTCCGGACGGCTCTCCAACGGCGGCGAGTCGGTCAAGCTGCGCGACAACAACAACCGGGTGATGGACGAAATCAGCTACGAGGCCGACGGCGTGTGGCCGCCGGGGGCGGATGGATCCGGCGTCTCGCTGGCCAAGACGCAGCCTAACCTGGCGAGCCGCCCTCCCGAGAACTGGACGGTGAGCCGGCAGGGCGGGGGGACCCCCGGCGCCGCGAATTTCCCGGTTGGACCCGCCGCGCCGCCGTTGACGGGCGCCACTCGCGATCTCGTGCCGCTGGCGGCCTCGTGGCGGTTCAACGATGCAGGCGCGGACCTGGGAACCGGCTGGCGGCAGCCGGCTTACGACGATTCCGCCTGGCCCTCCGGCCTCGCGTTGTTCTTCGCGGACGACGCGCCGTTGCCGGGCCCCCTGAACACGCCGCTCACGCCCGGCCGGAACACCTATTATTTTCGCGCCGCCTTTCCGTTCGAAGGCGACCCGGGAAACGTGCTGCTGAAGCTCCGCGCGGTCGTGGACGACGGCGCGGCGATTTACCTCAACGGCGCCGAGATCGCGCGGGTCAACATGCCGACCGGCGAGATTCAATACGCCACCATGGCGTTGGCGGCCGTGGCCAACGCCTCCTTCGCCGGGCCCGTTGCCATCGCCTCGAGCAATCTCCTGGCGGGCTGGAACTGGCTGGCGGTCGAGCTGCACCAAACCACCGTTGTGACCAACGCCGGCCTGCGCGTCAGCCGAGCCTCGAGCTACACCGCCGCCTGGGATGGAGACGACGGCGATTTCTTTTCGGACGCCAGCCCCGCCCTGGCCCCGACGAATGCGGCCCTGGCTGCCCTGGGCGCGGAGGTCTTCCTCAGCAGCAATACCAACCTCGCCAGCCGGCTCAACGACGGGCTCTACGGCGGCGGCGCCGCGTGGAGCCCGGCCACAAACGACTCCTCGCCCTACGTCGTCCTGCGCTTCAATCAGCGGTTGCCCATCTCCAGCATCGCCTGGAGCCGCGACAACGGCGACGCCAGCGAGCCAGCCTGCGGCGGCGCCTGCACCGACCGGGCGCTGGGCAACTACACCCTCCAATACACCCTGGCGACCAACCCCGCCGCCATCACCCTCACCTCGGGCAACCCGTCCAACGGTTGGACGACGATTGCGACCCTGCAATACCTGAGCGCCCAGCCCGGCTTCAGCCCCCATCTGCGCCATCGCTTCGACTTTGCCGCCACCAATGGCGCGCCTCTGCTGGCCACCGGCGTCCGCCTGCGCCTGACCCCCTCGAACAGCCTCGATGAAATCGAAATCAACCCGCCGCCCGCCGCCCGTTTCGACGCCGCTTTCGGGCTGGAACTGACCTCGACGGATATCCTTCCTCCGGCCCCCCGGCTCGCCTTTAATGAAGTTTCCGCCGCGTCCTCCAACGCCTTCTGGATCGAGGTCATCAACCGCGGCGAGTCCTCCATAGATCTGGCCGGCGTGGAAATCAGGCGAGGGCCGGCCCGGTTCGCCTTCCCCGCTCAATCGCTCGCGCCCGGCGGCATGATCTCGCTCACGCAGGCGCAACTGGGCTTTGGGGCCCTGGAGGGCGAGAAGCTGTTTCTTATGACCCCAGGCGGCTTTATCCTTCTGGACGCCGTCGCAGCCAGGACCGCCTCGCGCGGCCGCTTTCCCGACGGCTTCGGCGACTGGATGTATCCCTCGCGGTCCACGCCCGGCGAGCCGAATGTCGTCGAAACCCGCCACGACATCGTCATCAACGAGATGATGTATCATGCGCCCCCCATCGACCCGCTCCCGCCGGTGACCACCAACCTCGCGGTCCTGCCGGTCACGGGCGCATGGCGCTACGACGACTCGGGAACCGACCTCGGCGCCGCCTGGCGCGCGCCCGACTACGACGACCATGCCTGGCCGGTTGGAGCGGGATTGTTCCATTTCAACACCGGCGCGATGCCAGCCCCATCGGGCACGACCCTCGCCGGCGGCCGCGCCACCTGCTATTTCCGCACCGCCTTCCCGTTCAGCGGGACGACCAGCAATGTCACCCTCGAGCTGCTGCCGGTGTTCGACGATGGCGCGGTGCTCTACCTGAACGGCGTCGAGATTCATCGCCGCAACATGCCGGCCGGACCGGTGGCCTATTCGACTTCAGCGCTCAGCCCGGTGGCAGACGCCGGGTACGGGAAGACGATCGTCGTGCCGGGGACCTGCCTGGCGCAGGGCTCGAACGTGCTGGCCGTCGAGGTCCATCAATTCACGGCCGCCACGGCGATCAGCGGGATCGTGCTCAATGGCGGCGGACTGGCCTTGGCCGAGGAGGGTCCCCTCGGCGGCGCTCCTCCGATGAACCTGGCCCGTCAGACCGGCTCGGCGCCCTTTGTCATCGATTCGCTGGCCGGCTATCCCATTCACAACTTCACCGGGTTGACCGACGGGGTTTACGGCAATGCGAACTCGTGGATCGGCAATTCGGGCAGCCCGGCCTACGCCGGCGTTCGCTTTGGCGGACTCTTCACCGTCGGCGGCATCGCCTTCGGGCGCGACAACACCGGAACCTACAGCGACCGCACCTTGGGCGCCTACACTCTTCAATACACCCGGGTCGCCTCGCCGGGAACCGCCACCCTGTTCACCGGCAACGCCGACACCGGCTGGGCCATGATCGGCGCCCTGAACTACCAGGCCGCGGGCACGGGCTTGTTTGCGTCGCCGTCCCGCCGGCACCGTTTTACCTTCACCCCCGTCCAGGCCACCGGAATCCGGCTGCTGGTCCCGGGCGCGGGCATCGCCAACGGAACCTGCATCGACGAACTCGAAGTGAATCCGCCCGACACCAGCGGGGACATCGCCTTCGGCGCGGCGCTGTCGCTGGTCACCACGCTCGAGCCGGGCGCGCCTTACCGCGCCTCTGACGAGGAATGGGTCGAGCTTCACAATCCCTCGGCCCATCCGGTGGACCTGACGGGCTGGCGGCTGGACGCCGGGGTCGATTTCCGGTTCACCAACGGGCCGGTGGTCCCGCCGGATGGCTTTGTGGTGGTGGCGCGTGACGCGGCGGCGCTGCGCCTGAAGTGGCCGGACCGGGCCGACCGCATCGTGGGCGATTTCTCGGGACGGCTCGCAGGCGGCGAACGATTCCTGCTCCGGGACGCCTCGGGCAATCCCGTGGACGAAACGCGCGTCTTCGAGGGCGGCTGGAGCGACGGCGGCGGCTCCAGCCTGGAATTGCGCGATCCCCGCGCGGACCGGCTGAACCGGGATGCCTGGGCGGACAGCGACGAAGGCGCCAAGGCCGTCTGGCAGAAAGTGACCTACCGCATGGTGGCGGGGCAGAGCTATGGCCCCACCCGGTGGAACGAGTTCCGCATCGGCTTGCTCGACGAGGGCGTGGCGCTTCTCGATGACGTCAGCGTGGTGCGCGACCCCGACGGCGCGCGGGAGGAACTCATCCAAAACGGCGACTTCGAAACTGCCACAGGCAACACGCACTGGCGGTTTCTTGGCCACCACCGCGGCCAGTTCGCGCCCGATCCCGAAAACCCGGCCGACCAGGTCCTCTGGCTCTCCGCCGACGATCGCGCGGTGATGAACCACAACCACGTCGAGACCACCTTCGTCAACAACGCCCCGATCGTGGACGGCCAACTTTACGAGGTGAGCTTTCGGGCGCGATGGGTGGCGGGCTCGCCGCAAATCAACACGCGCGCCTACTTCAGCAAGCTGGCCCGGACCACTCTCCTGACCCTGCCGGAACGTCTGGGCACGCCCGGCGCCCCGAACTCGCGGCGCGCGGCCAACTCGGGCCCCGACCTCTCGGCCCTCCAGCATGCGCCGGTCCTTCCCACGCCCGGCCAGCCCGTGACCGTCTCGGTCGCCGCCAGCGACGCTGACGGCGTCGCCTCGGCCACGGTGAGTTACCGGGTCAACCCCCAGCCCGCTTTCGCCAGCCTGCCGATGACGCTGCAATCCAATGGCGCGTGGACGGCGATCCTCCCCGGCCAGGCAGCCGGCGCGGTGGTGCAGTTCTATGTCACGGTTCAGGATGCCCTCGGGGCCGCCGCCTCGGCCCCGGCCAGGGGGCCGGATTCCCGCGCGCTCTTCCAGGTGGCCGACTCGCAGGGAACCGCCCTCCCTGCTCATGAACTCCGGCTGATCATGCTCGACGCCGACCGCGATTCTCTGTTCCAACCCACCAACGTGATGAGCAACGCGCGGCTCGGCGCCACCCTGGTGTACGACCGCGCCGAGGTCTTCTATGACGCGGGCGCGCGGCTGCAGGGCACCGCCGCCAGCCGCATCCGCGACGGCGACAACTACGTTTGCTACGACATCGATTTTCCGCCCGACCGCCTGTTCCGCGGCGCGCAAAACAACATCGGCATCGACCGCTCGGGGCGCGCGCCTGCCGTCCGCGGCCATGACGAGATGTACGTCTTCCAGATGTTTCACCGCGCCGGCATCCCCGTTCCCTACCACGACCTGTGCTATTTCATCTCGCCCAGGACGGCGCACACCGGCACGGCCATCCTGCAACTGGCCGGCTACGGCAAGGGGTTCCTCGATGAGCAATACGGCAAGGCCGCGTCGGTCTTCAACATGGACGTCACCTACGAGCCGGACACCACCGTCACGCCAGCGGACCCGGAATCTCCAAAGCTCCCGGTGCCGCACCAGGCGCACCTGGGCACGGACTTCACCGACCTGGGCGACCCGGAGCAGTATCGTCCGCCGTTCGACATCCGCTCGGGCAACCGCCGCGACGACTACGCGGGCCTGATTCGCCTCTGCGAAGTCATGGCGCTGCCCCAGCCCGAGTTCGAGGCGCAAATTGGCGGCGTGCTCGATGTCGAGGAGGCCTTGCGCATGGCGGCCCTCGAAATCCTCTGCGGCATCAACGACACTTACATCAACTCCGGCCCGGGCTGGCCGCACAACCTCCGGCTGGTCACCTTCCCGGACGGCGATCCGGCTCAACTGCTGGCGTGGGACATGGATTTCACCTTCAGCATGAGCGCGACCAGCTCCGTCTTTCTCTATTCGGGCATTAACCTGGCCAAGCTGCTCGACTCTCCGGCTGCCCGGCGCTGTTACCTCCAGCATCTCCACGACCTCTGCCAGACCGCCTTCAGCACGGACTATCTCGACCCGTGGCTCGCGCATTACGGCGCCGTGGTCGGCCAGAACTTCAGCGCCGCCTCCAGCTATATCGCCGCCCGGCGCGCCCACGCTCTCTCCCAGTTGCCGCCGCCGACCCCCTTCGCCATCACCTCGAATGGCGGAGCGGATTTCGCTTCGGAGACGAACCACATCGCGCTCTCGGGAGTCGGCTGGCTGGATGTGGCCGGACTGGAGGTGAATGGGGCCGCTTGCGCGGTGACCTGGACCACGCTCACCAACTGGACGCTTTCGGTTGCCCTCGGCGCGGGGGCCAACGCGCTCGCCGTCCAGGCAGTGGACACGGCCGGCCAGCGCCCGCCCCACCTCGCCGACGCCCTCATCGTCACGAACACCGGGCCGCCCGCCCTCCTGCCCGTGGTGTTCAATGAATGGATGGCGGATAACGCCCCGCCCGGCGGCCTCGCCGACCCCGCCGACGGCCTGTCTCAGGACTGGTTCGAGTTGTTCAACCCGAACACCAATGCCGTGGATCTGGGAGGCTTTTACCTGACCGACGACCTCGCGCTGCCAACCAAGTTCCTCATCCCATCCAACACGGTCATCGCGGCGGGCGGTTTTCTGCTCGTGTGGGCGGACGAAGAGTGCTTTCAGAACTCGGCCCCCGGCGGCGACCTGCATGTGAACTTTAAGCTGAGCGCCGGGGGCGAAACCCTCGGCCTGTTCGCTCCCGACGGGGCCTGCGCTCGACACACCGTCAGCTTCCCGGCCCAGCACCGCAACGTCAGTCAGGGCCTGTTCCCGGACGGAGCGGTCGGCGCGACCTTCCTCATGACCAACTGGACGCCCCGGAGCGCCAACCGGCTCGATGCGCCTCCGCCGCCAGGCCTCGAGGGCGTCCTCCTCGGGCCCGACGGGACGCTCTCGTTTCGCTTCGCCGCCATGTCGGACCGCCTTTACGAGGTTCAGCTCACTGAAACGCTGGACGCGCCGGACTGGATCCCGCTGGCCACGCTCCGGGCGGTTGGGGGCACGCTCACCGCAGCGGACGCCGGCGCCGCCCAAGCCGGCCAACGTTTCTACCGGGTGGTGCTGCTCCCGTAGAAGCCTTCACCGCGCATGACGCAGATGACGCGGATACGAAAGAAGATCCATCCGTGAAATCCGCGCCATCCGCGGTCAATCTATATGCTCCAAGAAATCACGAGGGACATCATCGGCGCGGCGATGGCGGTGTCGAACGAACTCGAGCCGGGGCTGGACGAGAAGCTCTGCGAGAACGCGTTGGAGCAGCTCGGCAAACAGAAGGGCGGGCCGGGCGACCCGCGTGCCGCGCGGATTCACGGGCAACATCTTATGTTGCTTTTCAGGCGCGGTTTTGTTAACCCCTTTTTCGCAACGACCCACGTCTGATCATCTGGCAGGTCAGGCCGGTTGGTGCTGCGACCGATAACCATCAATCAAAGACAAGCGATTATGACACTCAAGACCTGGATCCGCATCGCGGGGATGCTGCTGCTGACGCTGGCTGGGGCCGCCGTCTTGAACGGCTGCAAGCAGGAGGGGCCCGCTCAGAACTTCGAACTGAGCTACAGCATCTTTTTCCCGCCCACCCACGTCCAGTGCATCGCCGCCACCAACTGGGCGCAGGACATCGAGAAACGCACGGGTGGCCGTATCAAGATCAAGGTCTACCCGGCGGGCTCGCTGACCAAGGCCGACCAGTGCTTCGAGGGCGTCGTCAACGGCATCTCGGATATCGGCATGAGCTGTTTTGCCTACACCCCGGGGCGCTTTCCCCTGCTCGAGGGGTTGGACCTGCCCGTGGGGTATCCCAACGGGGCGGTGGCGACTCGCATCGCCAATGACATGGTCAGGAAGTACAAACCCCAGGAGCTGGGTGGCGTCGAGGTGCTTTACGTTCATGCGCACGGCCCTGGCATCCTGGCTTCGAAGAAGCCCGTGAAGTCCCTGGAAGACCTCAAGGGCCTCAAGGTGCGCGCCACCGGGCTCTCGAAGTCCATTGCCGACAAACTGGGCGCCACCCCGGTGGCCATGCCCCAGCCGGAGACTTACGAGGCTCTCTCCAAGGGCGTGGTCGAGGCCACCCTCTGCCCGATCGAGACGCTCAAAGGCTGGAAGCAGGGCGAGGCCATCCAATACGTGGTGGACTCCACCGCCATCGGCTACACCACCGCCATGTTTGTGGTCATGAACAAGGATAAGTGGGCCAAGCTTCCGGCCGACCTGCGGAAGATTGTCGCCGAAGTCAGCCAGGAGTACGTGGCCAAACACGGCGCCGCCTGGGATGAAGCCGACAAGGCCGGCCGCGAGTTCGTCACCCAGCTCAAGCGCGAGTTCATCGCTCTCCCCGAGGCCGAGCAGCAGAAGTGGAAGGCGGCGGTCAAGCCGGTGCTGGACGCCTATGTCAAGCAGGCCAAGGACAAGAACCTTCCTGGAGACGCCTTGCTGGCGGACATCCAGGCGGCCATAGCGCAGGCGGGGAAATGAGCCCCGCGCCTTCCGCACGCGGCGGTTTTTGGGGCTGGGTGGACTGCTACCACCGGGGCCTCCAGGCCGTGGTCCGGTTACTCGGTTTCGTGGCCGGGGCGGGCCTGGTTGTCATGATGCTGGTCACCACGGCCGACGTGGTCCTGCGCATCTTCCGGCTCTCGCTTAAAGGCGCCTTTGACATTGTCTGCATCGCCGCGGCGCTGACCATCGCCGCGGCGCTCCCCTACACCACGGCCATCAAGGGGCATGTGGCCATCGAGTACTTCTTTCAGAAGCTGGGCCGGCGCGGCCGGATCGTGGGCGACAGCCTGATGCGGCTGGCGGTCCTGGTGCTCTTCAGCCTGCTGGCCTGGCAGAGCGTCCGCTACGGCAACTCGCTCCTGGCCAGCGGCACCGCCAGCATGACCATCCGCCTGCCCATCTTCTGGGTGCCTTACGTGCTGGCGGCGTCGTGCGGGCTGGTGGTGTTGATCAAGATCTACCACCTTTTGCACCCGGGAAAGGCGCTGCTCCAGCCATGACTCCCTTCCAGGTGGGGCTTCTCGGCTTCGTCCTGCTGCTGGTCCTGCTGGCCAGCAGCATGCCGGTGGGCTTTGTCATGGCTGCGGTGGGGTTGGTGGGCTTTGCCATCCTGACCACGCCCTCGGCGGCCCTGAGCATGGCCACCATCGATCTCTACACCACGTTTTCGGACTACAACCTCACCACCATCCCGCTCTTTGTGCTGATGGGCCAGGTGGCCTTTCACACCGGCATCAGCCGCGGGCTCTTCCAGGCCGCCTATTGCTGGATCGGGCGGCTGCCCGGCGGGCTGGCCATGTCCACCGTGGGCGCCTGCACCGCCTTCGGGGCCATTTGCGGCTCCGGGCCGGCCACCTCCGCCACCATGGCCTCGGTGGCGCTGCCCGAGATGCGCCGTTACAAATACGACATGTCGCTGGCCACCGGCTGCGTGGCCGCCGGGGGCGGCATCGGCATGCTCATCCCGCCCAGCATCGTCTTCATCGTTTATGCCATCCTCACCGAGCTGTCCATCGGCAAGCTCTTCATTGCCGGCGTCGTGCCGGGGTTGATGATCGCGGCGATGTTCTGCGCGGTCATTTACTTCGAGTGCGCGCGCAAGCCGCACCTGGGGCCGCCCGGGCCGGCCACCACCTGGGGCGAGAAGTTCGCCTCGCTCAAGGGTGTGTGGGAGACGCTGCTCCTCTTTGCCCTGGTCATGGGCGGCATGTTTGCCGGCTTCTACACGGCCACGGAGGCGGCGGCCATCGGGGCCTTCGGGACCATCGTCATCGGCGCGCTCAAGCGCGAGCTGACCTGGAAGAAGCTGCTTCAGTGCCTGAACGAGACGGTGCGCACCTCCTGCATGGTCATGACCATTGTGGCCGGGGCCATCATTTTCGGGCATTTCCTGGCCCGCACCCAGGTGCCGGCGGAACTGGCCTCCTGGCTGGCCGGCCTGCCCCTGCCGGGCTGGGTCATCATCGGGATGATCATCGTTTTCTACCTGATCGGCGGCTGCTTCCTGGACGCGCTGGCCCTGGACATTCTGACCATTCCGATCTTCTACCCGGTGATTGTGGCGCTGAACTACGACCTGATCTGGTTCGGGGTGATGATCGTGGTGGTGACGATGATGGGGGTGATCACGCCGCCGGTGGGCGTGTGCGTGTACGTGGTGAGCGGCATGGCCCGGGACGTGCCCCTGGAGCAGGTCTTCAAGGGGAGCATGCCCTTCCTCTACGCCTTGATCGCCGCGGCCATCCTCCTGACGGCTTTTCCCAGGATCGCCACGTTCCTGCCTGAGCTCATCAAATGAATGGAGGCGCCCCATGAACAGCCCCGCAACTCCTGAAAGCCGGCTTCGCCGGGTGCTCTTCTGCACCGATTTCTCGGAAAGCGCCGATGCCGCCTTCGACTATGCGCTCGACGCCGTCGTGCGGCGGCCGGGGGCCGCTCTGCACCTGCTGCATGTTGTTCATGAAGCCGACGCCCAATTCTGGCGTTCCTACCTGGCGGAGGTGGAGGACGTCGAGCAGCAGGGCCGCCAGATCATCGAGCGGAAGATCCGCGACACCTACTTGAACCGCGTGCCGATCGGGGTGGCCCTCCAGATCGAGGTGCGCGACGGCCCCGGCGCCGAGACCATCCTGGCTTTTGCGGCCGAGATTCAGGCCGACCTTGTTGTCATCGGCCGCCATGGCCATGGCCGCCTCTCAAAAACTCTGTTTGGCGGCGTGGCCGAGAAAATCGTGCGCAAGGCCCGCTGCCCCGTGCTGGTGGTGCCGCTGGAATACGCGACGAAAACGGAGCCCGCCGCCTGACCGGCCGCGCGGGACTCCGCTCACTCCGGCTTGAGATGGGCTTGGGCCTTGACCGCCTCGAGCATTCTCTCCCAGTGCGAGCGCAGAAAGGGCGGGTCTTGGAGGCTGTCCAGGGCATAGGCTCGGTCGGCGCGCTCCAGATCGAGTGTCGCCGTGATCATCTCTTCCTGGTACCAGCCGGCCTCGGCCAGCGGCATCCCGTTCGGTTCGCGGATGAACGACTGGCCGCTCGAGGTCTGCTTTCCGTCCGGACAGACCCCGACGGTGTTGGCCACGCAATGGAAGATGCGGCTGTTCGGTCCGACCGGCTGCTGGGCCCTGCCCGACGCGCGTTTCCAAATGACCGCCTCCACCTCATCCGAGCTGCAGGAGGGATGGAACAGAATCCGCGCCCCGAGCATGGCCGGCAGCCGGTAGAGCTCCGGATGTCGGCCGTCCCGGCAGATGACCAGCGTGCACGGCACGCCATCGACCTCGAAGAAGGCCAGCTTGTTGCCTCCCCGGCACCAGCGCTTCTCGTCGCGCCCGGCCAGGTGGACCTTGGCATACTCATAGGCGATCCGGCCCGAGGGGGCGATCACATGCGCCAGGTTCAGGTAGCGGTCGGCGGTCTTCCGCAGCGTTCCGGCAATCACCCAGAGCCGCGCCCGGGCCGCCGCCCGGCAGGTTTGGTCCAGCGCCCGCTGCACGCGGGCGGAGGAAAGCCGGACCACGTCCGGAAAGTAATAGCCGGTGAGGTTGGCTTCCGGAAACAGCAGCACGCGGCTGCCCTGGTCCGCCGCCAGGCGGATGTAATGCAGCGCGCGTTCGAGGTTTCGCTCAAGCGATTGGGCCCAATGAAGCTGCGCGCAGGAGACCTGGAGGGTCGCGGTTTCTTTCATGGCCTCAGCATAGGACGGCGGTCAA
>JAKLEJ010000330.1 GCA_022711695.1 Verrucomicrobiota bacterium
CAGGTCGGAAAAGAGCAGCACCACGCTGCGGCGGTGGACCAGCCGGACGGTGTGCTCCAGCAGCCGCGCCAGGCGCTCCCCGCCCGCCGGGGTCAGCCGGTCCAATTCGCGCAGCATCAGGCCGAACTGCGCCGGGCTCTGCGAGGGACGGATAAACTGGGGCGCGTCGGCGTCCGGACCCAGGATGACCGCCCCGGCGGCGTCGTTCTGGCGCAGGAGAAACCACGTCAGCGCCGCGGCCAGGATTCGGGCCACATCCAGTTTCGAGCCCCAGGCCCGCGCCCCGCGATAGGCCATCGAGGCGCTGGTGTCGCACACGATATAGAAGCGCACGTTGGTCTCCTGCATGTAGCGCTTGATGCAGAGCCGGTCGCTGCGGGCAAACAGGCGCCAGTCCAGGCGCCGGAGGTCGTCCCCGGGCTGGTAATCCCGGTAATCGCTGAACTCCACGCTGAAGCCGTGGAAGGGGCTCTCGTGGAGGCCGGCCAGAAAGCCCTCCATGACGTAGCGCGCCTTGAAATCGAGCCCCTCCAGCGCCGCCAGCGCCTGCGGGTCGAAACGCTCGCTCAAAGACCGGCTTGTCGTGGAGGCGATCATCGTCGCAGTCAGACCTCGTCGGGCACGTCCTTCAGAAGTTGCGCCACAATGTCGTCGGGGCTCTTGCCTTCGGCGTCGGCTTGAAAGCTCCGGATGATGCGATGCCGGAGCACCAGCGGCGCCAGCGCCCGCACGTCCTCCCGGGCCACGTTGAACCGGCCCAACAAGGCGGCGCGCGCGCGCCCCCCGAGAACGAGGAACTGGCTGGCGCGCGGGCTGGCCCCCCAGCGCACCCAGCGGCGGATGTAGTCGGGGGCGCTGGAATCCCCCGGCCGCGTCGAGCGGCAAAGGCGCACCGCGTAATCCACCACGTTGGGCGGGGCCGGCACTCGCGAGACCGCCTCGCGGAAGACCAGCAACTCCTCGCGCGAGAGCACCGTCTGCAGGCGCTCCAGCGGCGTGAAGGAATGCTGCTCCACCAGGCTTCGCTCGTTCTCGAGCGTGGGGTAGTCGATCAGCAGCTCGAAGAGGAACCGGTCCAACTGCGCCTCGGGCAGCGGGTAGGTGCCCTCCTGCTCGATGGGGTTCTGCGTGGCCAGGACCATGAACGGCTCGTCCAGCCGGTAGAGCTTCCCCGCCACCGTCACGGTCTTCTCCTGCATGGCCTCGAGCAGCGCCGCCTGCGTCTTGGGCGGGGTGCGGTTGATCTCGTCTGCCAGCAGAATCTGCGTGAAGACCGGCCCGCGCGTGAAAATGAAGCGGCGGTGGCCGCTGGCCACATCCTGTTCCAGAATCTCGGTCCCGGTGATATCCGAGGGCATCAGGTCCGGCGTGAACTGAATGCGCGAGAAGCGCAGCTCCAGGGTGCGGGCCAGGGCCTGGACCAGCAGCGTCTTGGCCAGGCCCGGCACGCCCACGAGCAGGCAGTGGCCCCGCGCCAGGAGCGCGCAGAGCGCCGCTTCCACGTGGGCCTCCTGGCCGACCACCACCTTGGCGATCTCCTTTTGCAGCAGCGCCACCCGCGCCGGCAACGTTTCCAATCGCGCCGCCAGCGCTTCATCGGGCAGCGGGGGCGGCGGAGGCGGGGCGGGGTATGCGGTCTCCAGGCCGTTGGCGGCAGGGTTGATTGATCCTTCAGGCGCTTCCATTCTCATAAGCAGTCTCCCCGTCCTCTTCTATTCCGCATGCTCAAGGCTCGCCCCGTTGCTCAGCGCGGTCAAGAGCGCTCCCAGTTGTTCGGCAAACTGGGCCGCCGCCGCTGGCGAGAGCGTTCCGGGGCCCAACTCCAGATGAAGGCTGGCTCGCACGGTCTCCGCCGCGGCGCGGGACCACTCCAGTTTCCAGCGCAAGGGCGCCTGGTCGCTGGCGCGGGCTGGGGGCAGGTCCAAAGCCCCGGCCCCGGCCGGCAGGCGCGCCTCGACGACCTGCTCCAGCCTCAGCGGATAGCCCTGATTCAGAAAGAGGGGCGCCTTGCGCGGATGCAGCGCCTGGTTCCACTCGCGCGGCAGCCAGAAGGGCGCGCGCCAGAGCGTTCGCGCCCCCGCCGCGGAGCGCAGGCCGAGAAAACGCCCCGAGCCGGTCCAGGCAAACTCCTGGTCCAACCGCGCCGCCGGGGTGAACTCCTGCGTGGAAAGGCTGAGCCGTCCGGCCACCGTCTCCCAGGCTTCGCCCAGGATGGGAAAGGCCGGGCGGGCGCCGTTCAGCGCCGCGGCCACGCGCCGCAGCTCGTAATCGGAGTAACCGGTGGCCGCGGCCCGCCATGTGGCCGCGCAGGCGTCGTTGGTCAGGCTCCAGGTCAGTTCCGTGCGCAGCGAGAACCGGTGGTCGGCCGCCGAAGGAAGCGGAAGCCGCGAAAGATTCGTGGTCGCGCCATCGATGACCAGGGCCTCGCGGCCTGGATCGCCTGGCGGCAACATCCCGAAACGGCAGATGTCGTCCGTGGTATCCAGCCACAGCGGGCCCTCGGCGAGGTTCACCCGGGAAATGGCATGATTGAAGGCCAGGCCCGGCACGGATTCGGGCGCGCTGAGGAAACGCGGGACCAGCACGAGGTTGGCCTCGATTCCCACCGCCTTCAGCAGCGTGTTGAGGAGGTTGGCCTTGTCCTTGCAGTCGCCGAAGCGGTTGGCAAAGACGCGCGCCGCGGCGTGGGGACGAAACGAGTTGACGCCCAGGGGGGTCATCACGTAGCGCAGGCCGGTCACATGGCGATAGAGCGCGGCCACCCTCTCTCGAGGATCGTGACAATCGCGGGTCAGTTCGGCCGCCACTCGCGCCATCTCGGGAGTCAGCTCGTCCGTCATGCGGCAAACCCGCGCATACCACTCCGCGAACGTTGCCCAGTCGGGCCAGGTCGAGGTCAGGAGGAGCGGCTGGGACTCGGGCGGCTGCAGGGGCTCGGAGGCCGTTGCAGGGACCTGGGTCAGGAGCCAGGAATAGCGGCTGCCGTAGGCCCCCTGCTTGACCTCGGGTTGGACAACCGGCGTTCCGACAAACGTGAAATGCAGCGGCCAATCGGCAGGCGCCGCCACGCCCACCTCCAGGCTGCGGAGCGGCAGATCGTCGGCCACCGGCACGCGCAGAAAGACGTGCGGCAGTGGATAAGTCTGCCAAACGGTGCGGTAGCGAACGTGCAGCACCGCCCCGGGCGTCACCCCCGGCAGCGAGAAATACTTCCTGCGGGCGCTGGCGTAATCGCCTGCCGCCGGCTCCGCCGCCTCCCGCAACTCCTCCGGCTGCAGGCGAAGAAGCTTGCCGTCGGCCAGCAGGGTTTCGGCTTCCAGCAGGGTGAATTCCTCCTGGGGCGGCGCAAAGGCCACGTCGAAGTCGCCCGCCGTTTTCCCCGCCTCGGTCAGCACTTGAATGAAGTCCTCGTACTCGCTGGCCAGGGCGGGACTGCGGCCCAGCACAAGGTCGATGCGGCGCCGGAGCACTACAGCCCCGGCGTCGGGGTATTCCCGGGGGGCCGCCCGGACGATCCCATTCCATCGTTCATTGGGCGCGGCCAACTCGGGCTCTTCCAGCGGTTCGGGCGCGTTGGTGGCGGCTGGGACGGCCGGCGAGGGCGTGGAGGGCGCCAGACCGCCCGGGGCGCCCGTTCCCGCCAGCGCTTCCGGCGCGCTTGCGCCACGCCAAAGGGTGGGCGCTTCCATGCGAAGGAGGCTCCGCTCCTCATACCAGCTTTCGATGCGCCGGCCCGCCTCCCGCGCCACCCCAGCCAGCGAAGCGCCACCCGGGCGCTTCAGGGCCTCCAACAACGGGCCCATTCCGATCGGATCGCTGCTGCGCACGCTGCCTTCGTCCGAGGAAAACACTTCCGCGCCTGCCTCGGCAAGTTCCCGGGCAAACCGGCCGGAACCGCGGAAGCACAGAATCCACTGCGAAGGGCGGCGGCCCGCCAGGCTGGTGAAGTCCGCGGGGACGATCCGCGGCCCGCGCACGTGGAACACGGGGAACTTCCCCTGGTCTCCTCCATGCCCCCAGACGACTGCCACCAGCGGATTTGTCCCCGCCTGCAGGACTCGGCAGAGTGCCGTCCACTCCGCCCGGCTGGCCGGGGCCCACTGCGCGACGAGATTGGTCTTGATCCCGGAAGGTTGTGTGGAATCCGCCAAGACCCGGATGCAGCGCGGTGGTGTCGGCAACCCGCCCAGCCATTCCAACCACGCCTGCACGTGCTGCCGGTAGGCGGTTTCGCTCTCGAGATCGCCCGCCAACCCCGAGAGAAGCACTATGTCCGCCTCTGCGGCAGGCCAGAAACCCGTCGGAGGGCGTGAGTTCTCCTGAGCTGCGGCCCCCAGGGTCCCCCCCGCCAAGAAAAGAAGATACGCCAAAACCCATGCCATGGCTCGCCGGCCCTGGCACAGGAACCGTTTGCGGATGCTGAAGACTCCAGCGCTCAAGCGGCTCCACTATGGCAGAGGCTGCTTCCTGCGAAAGACAAAACGGCGCGCTCCTCTGCCCTGCTCCCGGGCGAATGCAGACCTCGTCGCCCAGGCTCTGAACGGGCGGCGGGCTAGGCGGG
>JAKLEJ010000331.1 GCA_022711695.1 Verrucomicrobiota bacterium
GACTGGGACGCCACCATCACCAAGATCGTGGACAATCCCATCAGCGTGCGGCAGGCCTTCTGGAGCCCGTACAAGAAGCTCGTGCGGATGATCGAGGAGCAGATCGCCAAGCGCGCCGCCGCCGCCGACGCCGCCTCGCAGGACAAACTGGCCGCCGCCGCCAAGGCCGCCGCCGAAGCGGACAAGGCCCGAGCCCAGGCGGATCTGGCCAAGGCCAAGGCCGCCGAGCCCAAGAAGATGGATGTGGGCGTGGTGGCCGCGCTGGGCGTTGCCTTCGGGGCCATCGGGACCGCCATCTCGGCCCTGGCCACCGGCATCTTCAAGCTGCCGGCCTGGCAGATCCCGCTCGTCTTTGTGGGCATCATCCTGCTGATTTCGGGGCCCTCGATGCTGATTGCCTGGCTCAAGCTGCGCAAACGCAACCTGGGGCCGATCCTGGACGCCAACGGCTGGGCCGTGAACGCCAAGGCGCGCATCAACGTGCCCTTCGGCGGCTCGCTCACCCAGGTGGCCGCGCTGCCTCCCGGCTCCGAGCGCGATCTGAGCGACCCCTACGCCGACAAGAAGAGCCCCTGGCCCACCCTGATCGTCCTGGTGGCGCTGCTCTGGATCGGCTACGCCGTCCTCAACAAGATGGGATACATCCACGAATGGACCAACGGACGCCTCGGCGCCCCAAGGAAAACCCAGGTGGAAAAACCGGCCGACGCCAAACCCGCAGACGCCGCCAAGCCGGCCGAACCTGCCGCGAAGTAGGTGCGCGCGGCGGCGTCCCGGATGCTACTGCGTTACGCGGTAATAGCGCCGGGGCAGGGCCCCGGGGTTGGTGACCACAAACGTGAAACTCGCCCCCGAAGGGGTCGTGGTCGCCAGGTTGACCCAGTTCGATAGGGCCAGGTCGCCCAAAGCCAGAATCCGGTGGGGGCGGCCCGGCGTGCCCAGCACAGTGAACTGGAGATTGCCGTTCGGCAGGCGAAGCAGGTTCGTCAGGATGGCTGGCTGCGGCGGAGGCGGGTCAACGATGTTGAGCGTTCCCGCCATGGCGGCATGAAACTGGCAGATGTAAGAGAGCGAGCTGGGGGCGTTCAACGGCACGGCGAACGTGAGCGTGCCGCTCTGAACGCCGTTGCCGGTGACGCCGGTGTTATAGGCGCTGCCCGTTCCGGTCACCCGGCTGGTCTTGATCCAGAACGGATGTCCGGGCGCGGCAACCGCAAAGCTGTAGGTGCGGCCCCGTTCGAGGGTCAACGTCGGGTCCGCGGCGCCATTAATGACGTAGTCGGAGAAGCCGGAGTTGACGACGTTGAAGTCGGCCGCCGGAGCGGCCGGGGCCGGCGGGAGGAGCAGCCCGGAGGCGAGAATCCAAAAGCGCATATGCATAAAGAATCCTTGACATTACCATTAGCGTATTTCACTTTGATCCGCAAGTTCGGCCTCGCCGCCGCCCCTGCGGCGCTCCGAGCCAGCGCCCCGGCCATCCCTTGATTCATCATGAGCATTCCTCCTTCCGATCTGACCCAACGACCGCCGCGCAGCCCCCGGGTGCGCCTGGGCGGCTATGCGATCCTGCCCCGGATTCTGGACAAAGGCCGGGCGGCGCTGGCCGGAACGAACGGCGAATACAACTACGCCTGCCCGATGGACGAGGAGTTTCTGAACTTCGCGGGGATCGACCCCGAGGCGCTGAAAGGCGAGTTGGCCGCCGGGAAGAGCGGCGGCGAAATCCTGGCCTGGGTCGCCGCCAACTCCCGCCGCTCCCGCTGCGCCTCGGAGATCGCGGCCTGGTCCGCCTACCAGGAGCAACGCGCCCCCTCGGACTGGGACATGCGGGAATTCTACAACGACGAGCACAAGCGGCTGGCGCCGCATCGCACCGACGTGTCCACGTGGTTCGATCTGCTGGACCTGGACGATTACGTGTCGTTCGGAGGCCGGGCTTGAGCGAACGGTTCCGTCAGGCGCTTCGAGCCCCTGATGCCTGGGACCCGGCGGCTACCGGACCGGGCCCAGCCGGACCAGCGTCTGGCCCACCCGCGGAGCGGTGGCCGGGAAACTGACGGCCGGCCCGCGGGCCGGGACCACCTTCACGTAATACTCCAGGTCGTCGTCGCCGCCGCCGAACCGCGCCGAATGCACGCCCCGGGCCACGCGGTTGAGGGGCGCCTTGACATAGGCGCCCCGGCCCATCTTGCGCCAGTAAACCGCCGCCTCGGCCGGAGGCTGCTCGGAGAGGATCAGCGTCCGCAGGGTCAGCGCTTCGCCGGCTCGCAGCGAGGATCGCACGGTCGGCACGATCACCCGCAGGGGGCCGCGGTAATCGCGGGGCGGCTGGGCGTCGGCTGGAATGGGTTCGCCCAGGAGCCTGGCGAGCTCCTCCCCGGGTTTGACGAGGAGGTCGTGCTGACAGTGGGCCTCCCAGTTCATGATCGTGCCCAACTCCCCCGGGTTGCTCACGGTGGCCAGCAGGGGGGCATAGACCCGGCCCAACCGCCCGATCAGGTCCCGCCGCAACGGCAGCAGGTTCTGGCGCGCCAGGGTCCGGCGCTGGGTTTCGTCGGTCACCGCTTTCACCCGGCCCGCGGCGTTGGTGTAGTCGCTCCAGCGGCAGTTCAGCTCGGCCATGGCCTTCATATACTGGAAGGTGTTCAACCACCATGCGAACCGCTCGCGGTTGCCCGCGCCACGCACCCTGGGTTCGAGGGCGACGAACGTTTCCACAAACTCGTAGTCCCGGGCTGCCTGAGTCCAGGATCTGGCGTCGGGCCGGATGCCGCCCGGCCCCTCGATCCAGTCCGAGGGGCGCGGCAGACGGCCATCGATCCTGGCAAAGAGGGCGGCGGCCGGGGCCGCCACATCGCGGCCAAAATGCGCCGCGGCCCAATCCAGGTAGAAGTCGTCGGTGGGCGGAGCGACCGCCTGCTCTTTGCCTTCCTCCGGCCAGTCGGCGGCGTAATCCAGGCAGGCTGGCCCGCCGCAATCGATCTTGCGAACCGACCCGGGGGCCTCGACCACCAGGGCGGCGATGGACGGGTATTCCACCCGCGGGACAAAGTCGATATCCAGCCAGCCATTGGTGACGGCGACGGGGCCGAAGGCGAAATCGAGGGCCCGGTTCTGGCCCACCCGTGCGAAAATATCGAGATTGGTGATGACGAGGACGCCCTGGAGCTTCACGTCGAAGACGCGCTTGCCCGCTTCCTTGTAATGGGGCTCGCAGAACTTGAGGATGACTTTGCAGGGGCCGTTGGTCACAGGCAGGTGGTAGGCCAGGACGTTGTAGCGGACCGTCTGATAAACCTGCGGCTCGCGCGCATCGAGTATCTGATTGGCGGGAAAGGCGGCGTATTTGCCGCCGACGGGCCCAGCCACGCGCGGAGGCGCAACCTGGCGCCGCATGCTTTCGGCCCACTGGCCCTGATCCCAGGCCGCCTGAGCCAGGGCCGAAACCGCCGGCCCCAGCACGCGGGTGCGCCAGTGGATGCCCATCAGGCCATCGCAGCCGTAGCGCAAGGCGTCAAAGGCGTCGCGGCGCATGCGGCCGACCCACAACTGCATCGAGGTCAGGGCGGGGTCATCCTCCAGCCAGGGGATGGCCCATTTGCCGCGTCCGTGAACCTCGGCAAACCCCTTTTCCACGGGGGTCTTCCCCACCTCGCGGTTGATGCAACTCACCGGCATGTCTTTGGGGAGGATCTTGTCGAAGAGGGCGCGGTCCTGCTGCGGCCCGAGCACCCAGCCGCAAGTGGCCAGCTTGAAAGGCGGCCGAACCTTGCGATAAGCGGCGATGGCTGCGGCCAGGTCGTTGGTGGTGGCGGCAATTTGCTCGGGCTTCGTGCCATCCCACGTCCACCCCTCGGGTGTCCAGAACCAGTAGTAATCGAGCGGGTAGGCCTGGGCGGCGCGGCGGAACACGCCTTCGTAGAGCGCCTGTTTCACCGCCGGATCGTTCGCGTCCTTCCCCTGCCCCTTCAACCGCTCGCGAACCAGCTTGGGCACAGTCAGCGGCGCTTCCGTGCCGACGCACGTCTGAACGCCCAACCGCCGGGCATGGTCAAACGCCTCGCGCAAGAGCGCCGCGGTGCGGTTGAAGACCTCGTTGTTGCCGGCGGGCGTCGCCGGCTGGGGCACATGGCCCCACATGACTTCCGCGCCGAAGTCGTCGCGCTCGAAGAGTTGGGAGGCGCCGAAGGCATAATCGCCGGTCTTCCTGGGCCGGTAGCCCCAGTTGCCCCGAAGGGTGCTCATGTAGCTGGAGGGATAGCTGAAGGTCACGCTGCCATCGGCGGCCTGATCTTCCTCCGGGCCAATCCAGACCGTGGGCTCGGCATTGGGGGCGTTCTCGGGGTAGGTGTGCAACCCAAAGAAGTTCATCCGCAGCTTGGGCAGTTGCGAGAGGATCGCCAGGTAGTCGTCGCGGCTCCACCAGTCGGGTCCTTCCGGGAAATCGTGAAAGGGCTGGATGCCCCGAAGGGCGAAGAGGGGCCGACCGACCTCGCCAAGGCGGGGCAGCGCCAACCCCGGCGCCGCATCCCCCCGGAGCCGCTCGGCGCCTTTCC
>JAKLEJ010000332.1 GCA_022711695.1 Verrucomicrobiota bacterium
CACCGCGTGAGTCAGCGTCGAGCAACCCATGCGCCAATACAGCAGCCTGGCATAGGCCTCCATGTCCATGGTCCTGGCGGGCACGACGGCGCACGCATGGCTGGCGGCGCTCACGAGCAGGAGCGCCAGCGCCGCGCCCAACGCCGCCGTCGCCGGATGCGCCTGGATCCACCGGCCGGCCGCGCGCACCCGGAATCCGTTGCGACGCGCCAGCATCCAGAGCGTCAGGATCAGGCCTGCCAGCCCGCCGATGTAAAGGACTGCGTGGAGCGCACCGGCCAGATGAGCCGAGGGAATCAGCGCATGAGCGCCCACCGCGGCCAGGCCTGCGCCAGCCCAGACCATCGAAGCGGCGGGCCCCAGCAACAGGCTTCCGGACAGCATCCACACAGCTCGGCCCAACCACACCCGCTCCCCGTTCACCTTCCCAAACTCGCACTCCAGCGACTCGCGCGTCCCGAGCCTTTTATTGGCCACAAGGAACGCCTCCTCGGCAGACAGGCTCCTTGCCTGAAGCGACTCGATTGAGTCGCGCAAGTGGGTCTCCAATTCGTTCACGTCTTCGCCTTGGAACGCCGGCGAGGCCGCCCACTGGCCGCGCCACGCCTCGATGGCTCTGTTCAGATCGAACTCGGGTGGGTTTTCCATAGTTGGGTGAGTGTTTCGTGCACTGTCAGCCATTCCTCCCTGCCGGCCTTGAGCGCTGTTCTTCCTTTCTCGCGCAGACGGTAGTACTTTCGTTTCCTGCCGTTCTCCGCTTCCTTCCACTCCGACTCCACCAGCGACTCCCGCTCCAGCCAGTGCAACACCGGGTAGAGCATCCCCTCGGTCCACTGAATCCGGCCGGCGGAAACCTCGCGCACCTCCTGTATCAGAGCGTAGCCGTAGCTTTCCCCCCGGGCCAGGAGCGAGAGAATCAGCGGCACCGTGCTGGCCGCGACAAGTTCTTTGGTCAACACGTTGGCAGCATACATAGCATTGCTATGTATGTCAACCCCTTTCCCGCGTTTCTTTCAGCGTCAGCGGCGAGATTCCTCCCGCGCCGACCGGCCTCGGTTCGGCAGGGGACCAGGACCCGCTGGCGGTCCGGTCTGACGCGGAGCGGAGGCGAGTCAACTTCGCGTCAGTTGCAGGCCGGTTTGTGAGAGGCTGAAATCCACGAAGCGCGCGCGGGGGTTGGGCGGACGCTCGGCGAGGGTGCGGCGGATGCGGCCGGCGGCATCGTGGTCCTTGGCGAACAGGAGGAGGTAGCCGCCGCCGCCCGCCCCGAGGAGCTTGGCTGCCGCCAGTTCGGGGGCGACCGCGTTGAGGATGGCCTGAACCTCCGGGGGATTGGTGCCGGCATCCAGTTCCTGGTTGAGGCGCCAACTGGCGCGGATGCAGGCTTCGAGGTCGGGGCGGCTGCAGGTTTGCACCGCGGCGGCAGCGCGGTCGGCGTTGGCGCCAATCTGGTCGATGATGCGGAGATGGGCGGGGGAGTTCAGGAAGATGCCGCGGACAATCTCCTGGAGGATGTTTTTGGCCAGGCGGGTCAGGCCGGTGTAGTAGAGCAGGATGGTCTGGTTGGCCTGGTCGCGTTCGAAGAGGTGCTCGGGGAGCCAGCGCAAGGTGGGTTTCTGGGCCAGGCCGGGGGCGGTTTCGATGAGTTTGAGGCCGCGGAAGACGGCGCCGGCCTGGTCCTGCCAGCCGCCGCCGGTGGTGAGCATCTGCTCCATGGCCAGGGTGCGGCGGAAGAGGACATTGCCGTTCCAGTTCAGGCCGCAGAGATCGCCCAGCGTGCCCAGGAGAGTGGCGGCCAGGATGCTGCTGGTGCCGAGGCCGGAGCCCTTGGGCACGGCGCACAACATCGAGACCTCAATGCCTCCGCCAAACTGGAGAAGCTGCTCCTCGAGCGTGCGGAAGCCGCCCTCGGCATGAAAGCGCGGCAGGAAACCCGCCAGGGCCAGGGCGGCTTTGGCGAGGGCGAACTCGCTGTTCGGCTGGGCGTAGGTGTCCAGCTCTTCGTAGGTGCGCACGCGATGCTCGACTCCCAGGTCGATGGAGCGCATCACCAGTTCCGGCCGGGGCGAGAGCTTGGCGAAGACCTGCACGGGAGGCTGTCCGTTGAGGTCCACCGCCATGTTCAATACCCGGCCGCCGTGCTCCAGGCAGTAGGGAGGCGTGTCGGTCCAGCCGCCAGCCAGGTCCAGCCGGACCGGGCTTCGGCCCCAGACGATCTGATCTTCGAGGATGGATTTGCGGGGAAGGGCGGGCTCCAACTGGGCCCCGCGGACGATCATTTCGCGCAGGAGGGCGAATGACTGGGCCTCATGGCGCTCCCAGCCCGGCTGGCGGCGTGCGCGCAGGACGGCCGCCCGGAACATCTCGTCGTGGACGCGCTGGAGAGGTTCTCCATTCTCTTCCGGAAGCGGTTCGGGCAGGGGCTCGTCAGTTTGGGCGAACAAGCGCGCGGTGGAGGCCAGGTCCAGCCGGTGAAACACGCTGAAGCGGGAATTGCGCATCATGGGCTGGATGCAGGCGGCGGTGTTGGCGGCCCGCTGGAGGTAAAGCCGCTCGAGATGAATCTGGTCGGGGATGGCGGCGGCGGAGAGCCGGTCCGCTGAAAGCCAGAGTTGGGCGAAGGCGGGATCGTGCGAAGGCCTGGCGGAGTAGAGCCATTCCAGGAAACGCGGTTCGATGTCTTCGGGTTCGAGCACGGGGAACAGGGCCGCCTCCTGCAAGTCGCAGCTTGACCGGATTTTGGCGGCCTGCGGAGTCAGGCCCCGCGAGGCGAACCACTCCCAGGCGGGCCGCCCCAGGTAGCGGGTTTCGGGTGCGTCCAGGCCCCCCCTGAAGGTGTCATCCAATCCGTAAGGGCGCACGCACCAGGCGCTCTCGCCCACCGGCGCGAAATCCAGACAGACGCCCCGTTCCAGGCGCAAATCCCAGTCGTTCTCGGGCACGCCGGTGAGCACGTGGTCCGAGACCAGGCCCCACGAAGCCGGGATCGCGCTGTTCTCGACCCACAGCGTGTGATTCTCGTCGAGCTGGAGGGGAAAGGCGAAGCGGGCGTTAAGCACTTGCTGGCTGGGGCGGCGGCGCGCGCCCACCAGCCCCAGCTTGGCCGCATCCAGCTCGAGGTTTTGCAGCTCGGACATGGATTCGATCATCTGGCGGCTGGCGCCAAAATGGTGAAACGCCGCCTCCGGCAGGGCCGCCACCGCGCAGGTGAGCCGGCCGATTTCCTCGTCGGCAACCGTGGGCGCGCTTCCGAGCGCGAGCCCGAATTGGGCGTAGAGCTCGTAAGCGGCGGCGGTTCCGCCCGCAAACTCCTGGGCGGCTTCGTTCCAGCCGCAGCGTTTCAGCAGCGCCGAGACCGCCCGGTGGCTGAGCAGCCACATGCCGGTGTCCACGAGGGGCAGGTGGGTTTCGGCCAGGCTGCGGATGCGTTCGGCGGAGGGTTTCTGCAGGAAGAACTCCCACTGGCCGGGGTGGCGGCGCGGGGAGAAGAACACTCCGAAATGGCAGGCCTTTTCCGGGGGCGCCCACATGCCCAAGCCGAGCACATCGACCTCGGGAAAGGGCGGCAGTTGCGCGCTGAAACGCAGCAGCACGTCGCCGCTCGCCACCAGGACCGCCATCGACGCCGGGGCATGCTCCAGCACCCGCCGGTAGTCAGGCAACTGAAGGTCGAGCAGCGATTGATCCAGCCGCTGTCCGCGGGCCCAGCGCATCACCGGGATGGGCATGAGCACCTTGCCCATGGCCGCATAGGCCGGCAGCCGGCGGGACATCCCGCCGCCGTGCACGATCAGCTTGCGGCCGGCTCGCAGCCAGGCCTCGAGCGTGAGCCCGCGGCTGGTGGCCCGCCAGGCTTCCGCCAGCAGATGGGCCGTGCCGCCTCCGGAACCGACCCTGGTTCCGGCCGGATCGCTGGCGGCGAACCATTCCGGCCGCGCCCGGTTCTCGAGGGCTTCGAAACGGGCCGCCATGCGCGGCGGGAGCGTCAGCAGGAATTGCACAGGTGCGTTGCCGGTTGCCATACGACTGGCCGCTGATCATGCATGCCCACCTTGCTTTGTCGAGCCCCGAGCCCCGCGACGCCGCCGTTCGCCGCGATTTCTGGGCGGTTTTCCCTTTCCATCCCGGCCCCGTCGGTTATCTTATCGGGCTCGGACGATGGAAATAACGAAGATCAGGAACTTTAGCATTATCGCCCACATCGACCACGGCAAGACGACCTTGTCGGACCGGTTGCTGCACCGGACCGGCACGATCACTGACCGCGAGATGCAGGATCAGTTGCTGGACTCGATGGACCTGGAGCGGGAGCGCGGCATCACCATCAAGGCGCATCCCGTCACGATGTATTACAAGGCCAGGGACGGCGAAACCTACGAGTTGAACCTGATTGACACTCCGGGACACGTGGACTTCTCCTACGAAGTCTCCCGCAGCCTGAGCGCGTGCGAAGGGGCGTTGTTGATCGTAGACGCCGCCCAGGGCGTGGAGGCCCAGACCGTCGCGAACCTGCACCTCGCGATGAAGCAGAACCTGACCATCATTCCGGTCA
>JAKLEJ010000333.1 GCA_022711695.1 Verrucomicrobiota bacterium
CGGCCAGTTCCATGTCCTGGACGGCGACCCACTCGAGGGGGCCGTGCACGTTGTTCATGCCGCAAAAGAGGTTGGGCGCCGGCAGGCCGCGTTCGGTCAGCCGCGAGCCATCCGTGCCGCCGCGAACAGGACAATCCACCGGGGTGAGGCCGGCTGCCCGCATGGCCTCGCGCGCCCTCTCCACGGGAGTCATGTCCTGGCGCAGCCAATAGGCCATGTTCCGGTATTGCTTTCGGAATCGGCAGGAGATTCGCGCGCGCGGCTCAGCCGCCTGCAGCCCGCGGCAAATGCCTTGCACCACCGCCCGCTTTTGAGCCAGCCCAGACATCTCGAAATCCCGCAGGATCAACTTGACGACCGCCCGGGCAACACCGCCCTCGATGACGGTGGGGTGAACGAAGCCCTCCCGTTCCCCGGTCGTTTCCGGCGCGCAATGCTCCCGCGGCAGCAGGGCCAGGAACTTCCCAGCCAGGTGGGCCGCGTTGACCATGCCCTTGGGCTTGGCCTCGCCAGGGTGCGTGGAAACACCCTCGATTACCACCGTCGCCGCATCCGCCGAAAACGTCTCCCAGGAAATCTCGCCCGGGGCGTGGCCGTCCAGGGTGTAAGCGACGTTGGCGTTCAACTCTGCGAGGTCCAGCTTGTCCACCCCCCGGCCGATCTCTTCGTCTGGAGTAAAGCAGAGGCGCACCGCGCCGTGTTTCAGCCGCGAATCCCGCAAGAGGCGCTCGGCCAGGGTCATGATCACGGCCACGCCGGCTTTGTCGTCGGCCCCGAGCAGGGTGGTTCCGCTGGCGGCCACGATGTCTTTTCCCCGGGCCCTGAGCAGTTCCGGCGCGGCGGCCGGATCCAGCACCAGCCGCCGGTCGTCTGGAAACCGGATGGGCCGCCCATCGTATCGGCGGTGAACCACGGGTTTGACATTGCGACCCGGGAAGTCGGGCGCCGTATCGACATGAGCCAGAAAAGCCAGGGTCGGAAGCCCGGCCTTCCGCGAAGTGGCCGGGAGGGTCGCCAGGAGGTAGCCGTGCTTCGTGAGGCAGACGTCCGCGGCGCCCAGCTCGGTCAATTCGCGCCGCAGCAGTTGCTGCAATTCCATCTGGCCGGGCGTGCTGGGACAAGTGGCGACGGTGTCGTCGCTCTGGGTGTCCACCTGCACATAGCGGAGAAAGCGATCGAGCAGCGTGTTATTCATGGAGGGCGTTGGTCTGCCGGCCTGGCTCAGAGCTGGCGGTGGATGAGATTCAGGGCGATGAGGGCGTAAGCGGTGACCAGGGCGGGATCCTTTTCCCACCAGCGGCCGTTCTCGTTGGCCCAGGAGCCCTCAGCCCGCTGCAGATCGATCAACTTCAGCGCCAGCGGCTCGCGCCAGCGGAGGGTTCGGCCATCCCGGCCGGCCAAGGCCTCCTCTCCACATAGCGTCAAGGCCTTCGCCATGGTGTGGTAGTAGTAGTAGAGCCCCTGCAACCCCATGCCCGGGTTTTCTTCGAGCGTGTAGTTGGCGCGCAACCACTCCAGCACGGCCGTCACCCGGGGATCGTCGCGCCGGAGATCGGCGCAAATGTAACTGAGAAGGCCGGCGTAGCTCATGCTGCCGTAAGACCGCAACGCGACCCGGCCCGAGGGAAGGTTGGTCTCGCCGGCCATGCTCCGGCCAGGCAAATAGACGAAGCCGCCCCGGTCGCGAGGGTCATCCGAGACCCAGGCCTCCCGGTTTTGGCCGGGCAGGTTCTGGCAATGCTGGATGAACCGGATCGCCGCCGCCCAGTTCAGGTCGCCGCTCTCCGGCATATTCTTGTCCGCCAGCAGCCGTTTGCTGTGGTAGAGCGCCTCCAGGGCCAGGGAGGTGTTGGACAAATCCGGGCGCTTCTCCGATCCGCCGTAGCCGATGCCGCCGTCCAGCGGGTCGTCCAATTTGCCGCGTTCGCCGTAATCGGTTTGCAGGCCGATCAAGTACTTCCTGGCCCTGGCAACAAGGGGCAGCCACTCGGCGCGATTGGCCGCCACCAGGGCCATCAGCGACACCGAGGTATTGTAGCTGGGAAGGTCTGTTCGATAGATGCCGCCATCGGGTTGCGCGCAGCTCAGCAGGTATTCGTAGCCCCGGGCGATGTACGCCGGATTCGTCCCCGCGGCGCGGCCCTCGGGCGATCCTTTGTAAGCGTAGAGAACCAGGGCGCTGACGGCCGGATGATCCGGCGTGGACCAGCAGCCATTGGTCTCCTGGTGCTTCTCCAGCCAGGCGAGTCCCTTGGCGATGGCGCGAGCGACCTCATGCCGCACCGAGTCGGAGACAGCAGCCGGGTTCCGGCTCGCATCCAGGGCGGCGCCTGCGAGCGCGCCCGACAGGAGGACCGGCGCGGCCAGACCGCCGAGGAGGAGGCCCACGACACTCTTTCGGACAGACCTCGTTGGCCGGCCGCGGCGCAGGATCGGCAAATCGCTCATGAGCGCCATTCTCCAGAGGCTTTCCTGGTTGGCAAATTCTTTCCGTGACGCTGCATTCGCGCAAGCCGCCCTGCCCCGGCTCAAGCGCCCTCTCGCATCGCGGCCGGATCGAGCAGGGAGATTCCGTGAGCGAGAAAACGCACGACCCCCCTGTCGTCGAACGTGAGAAACGTGCGGGCGCCGGGCACGGCCGTTTGAATCCGCGCGCACCCTTCCTCCCCGAGGACCAGCAGCGCGGTCGATAGGGCGTCGCTTTGGGTGGCGGAGGGCGCACACACCGCGGCCATCACCGCGCGCCCGGCCGGTTGGCCGGTGCGCGGATCCAGGAGGTGTCCGCAGGTCCTGCCGGCGACCGAAAAGAACTTGCCCCAGACGGCGGAGACCGAGAGGGCCTCGTCGCGCAGGGGAACGACCGCGACCGGGCGCCTGGCGGCGCCGCCCGGAGCCGGGGCCGGCGTCTCCAGCGTGACTTTCCAAGCCTCGCAGCCAGGCGGAGCGCCGAGGGCGTGAATGGTGCTGGTCCCGCCATGGACGAAGGCGCTGGCGACGTCGGCGTCGCGCAGCAGGAGGGCGGCCTGCTCCACGGCATGACCCTTGCCGATCGCCCCGAGATCCAGCGCCACTCCTTCGCAATCGAAGCTCACCGTGAATTGGCCGGCATCGAGACGGACATGCTCCATCCCGCACCGCGCGCGGGCGCGAGCCAGCGCCTCCACGGTGGGAATGCGGCCGCCCTCGCCCATCAGGCCCCAGCAGCGCAGCAGCGGGCCCACGGTGATGTCGAAGGCGCCGTCCGTGGCGGCGTGGAGATCGCGCGCCGTTTCCAGGAGACGGAAAACGGGCGGGCTGACCCGCACCGGACCGCGATGGGCCAACGCGTTCACCTGCGCGATTTCGGACTCGGGTCGATAGACGCTCAGCAGGCGGTCCCATCGCTGGATTTCCTCGACCGCCTCCTCGGCGGCCGCCCGAAGGCCGGCGGGATCGGGGCCGTGAGCCACCACCTCGAACCGGGTGGCCATGGCCTGGCAAGCCAGGGTCACGGGCGGCGGCGCAGCGGAGTCAGGCATTGGCCGGAAAGGAAACAGGCTTCGCGGAGGCCCCGCGAAGCCTGTCCCGATTCGATTTCGGTCCGGTGTTACGACAGGCCCTCGACCGAGCCGTAGGTGAGGGGCTGGAGTTCCTTGCCGTCGCTGGTGGTGATCTTGCGGGTCTTCTCGTCGAAGAGGCAGGTCACGCTCAGGCGCTCGGACATCTCGCCCAGGGCCACCACCGTCTGCACCCGCAGGGCCAGATCGACGCTGCAGTTGGGCTGCTTGTTGGCCCGGATGCACTCGAAGAAGTTCTTGTGGTGAGCCGGAATGCTCTCGGGCGGGAAGGGCTCGCTGCTCTCGGGCTCGAGCTCCTCGGCGTAGGGGCGCTCGGGTTTGAGGTCCACCTTGTTGCCGCCCAGGGTGAGGCTGGCCTTGTTGCCGCGGATCATCTCCTGGGTGCCCTGCTCGTTCACGGAGCTGCTGGTGATGTGCATGACCGTGCCGCTGGGGAACTCGGCGATGAGCTGGATGATCTCCGGCACGTCGCGCGGCGGAGTGTCCGGGGTGTTTTTGTCCGAGCCGATCAGCTTGCTGCCCACGGCGGCCACGCGCTTGGGAAACTCGGGATTGCCGGTGGCCAGCATGTAAGGATGAAGCTTGTGCGGGAACAGGTCGCCCAGGAGTCCCGCGCAATACCGGTAGTACTTGCGCCAGCGGAAATAGTCGTCGGTGCTGAAGTCCTTCTTGGCCTTGATCTGCTGACCGACCCAGAGGGCCCAGTTGATGTCGTCCTTGCTCGCCCAGGGCTGGATGGTGTAGTTCCACTCGCCCTTGGGGGTGTTGCGCATGTAGGAGCCCTGGAGCATGACGATCTGGCCGATCTTGCCGGCCTTGATCCACTCGGCGGCCTTGTGCCACTTCATGTCCGAGCAGCCCTGCGAGCCCACTTGCAGGATCTTGCCGGTCTTCTTGACGGTGTCATAAACCTCGAAGGCCTCGCCCAGGTAGCGGGTCATGGGCTTCTCCACGTACACATGCTTGCCGGCGTTGAGGGCGTCCA
>JAKLEJ010000334.1 GCA_022711695.1 Verrucomicrobiota bacterium
AACGGTCGCAGGGCATGTTCGCGAAGGGCGGCGCGAATCCAGCGGTGGTAGGCCTGGGCCGCGTTGGGCCAGAGATTGATCGGGAACTCGGCTTTCACCCGCAGCAGGTCGCACCATTTCATGGCCCAGTAATCCGCAAACTCGTCGCGCTCGAGCAGGCGGTCGATCAGCGCGCTGCGCTTCTTCGGATTGGAATCCAGGATGAACTCGCGCGCCTGGAAGGCGGTAGGCAGCGTGCCGATCGCGTCCAGGTAGGCGCGCCGCACGAACACCGCGTCGGAGCAGACGGCGGCGGGTTCGATGCCGAGCTGCTTGAGGCGGGCGAACACCGGGGCGTCAAGCCGGTTGCCCGGCGTGGCGATCGCCGGCGCTTCGAAGGGATTGCGGTCGGGCGCCGGCGCCGCCGGACTGCCGGCGGCCGCAAGCGCCAGCGCCGCGATCAGAAATAGTTCGATCATGCGTTCCAGACGCCGGCCCGCTCAAGGGGCGGGCCTGACACCCCATCAGACGAGCCACGGGCCGCCTGCGTTACATCCGGGAGGAATTGCAGCCCTTCGGCTTCGTTCCCCGATGGGACCGTTCAGACCGGCTCCGCGGGGGCGTCGCCCTGAGGGGAGGGGCTCATTGCCAGCCCAGGAGCCTGCCTCCCTGCCAGACCACGAAGGAGAACCCCCACGCCAGCGCCCCCATGTAAAACCATTGAAACAGGGGCCATTTCCACGAGGCCGTCTCCCGGCGCACCACGGCGATGGTGCTGACGCATTGCAGGGCGAATACGTAGAACACCATCAAGCTCACGCCCAGGAGCGTGGTGAACATTGGCGAGCCGTCGGGCCGCTTCTCCAGGCGCATGACCCCGGCGAGCTTGTTGCCGCCCTCGGCGGGATCGTCCTCGTCGCCCACGTCGTAAACCTGCGAGAGGGTGCTGACGAAGACCTCGCGCGCGGCAAAGGACGAGACGATGGCGATGCCGATCCTCCAATCGAATCCCAGGGGCGCGATGAGCGGTTCGATCGCCCGGCCCAGCCTGCCGGCGAAGCTGCTCCGGAGGACCTCGCCCTTTTCCTCGGCGTCGATGCGGGCCAACTCGGCGGCGCGCGCGGCGGCGGCTTCGGGCGCGGTGGCGGTCGGCGGGACCGCCTGGACGGCAGCCCGCCTGGCCTCGAAGCGCGTCCGGGTGTCCTGGTTGTGAGGATAGGACACCAGGAACCAGAGGAGAATGTTGATCAGGAGAATAATCGTGCCGGCCTGCGTGAGAAACAGGCGGGCGCGGTCCCAGACGTGGCGGAGCACGGTGCGCGCCATGGGCCGGCGGTAAGGGGGCAGCTCCATGATCAGCATCGGCGTCGGGCCCCGTAGCAAGGTGTTCTTGAAGAGCCAGGCCATCCCCAGGGCGGCGGCGATGCCCAACCCATACATCCCCAGCATTACCAAACCCGGCGCGCGCAAGCCCCCCCAGAGTTCGCGGTCCGGAATGCAGGCGGCGATCAACACCGTATAGACGGGCAGCCGCGCCGAACAGCTCATGAGCGGGGCGATGAGGATGGTGGCCAGCCGGTCGCGCTGGTTCTCGATGGTGCGGGTGGCCATGATGCCGGGAATGGCGCACGCAAAGGAGCTGAGCATGGGAATGAAGCTCTTGCCGTGCAATCCCACCTTGGTCATGAGCCGGTCCATCAGGAACGCGGCGCGGGCCATGTAGCCGCTGTCCTCCAGCAGGCCCAGGAACAGGAAGAGGAGGCAGATCTGCGGGAGAAACACCACCACCGCTCCCACTCCCGCGATGACTCCGTCCACGAGCAAGTTGCGCAAGGCGCCCGGCGGCATCCAGGCCTCGACGTGCTGGCCCAGCCAGCTCACCCCGTGCTCCAGCCCCTCCATTGGCACCTGCGCCAGGGTGAAGATGCTCTGAAAAATGGCCGCCAGCACCGCGACAAATACCAGGAGCCCCCAGACTTTGTGCGTGAGCACGCGGTCCAGGCGGTCGCTGAAGGTGTGCCCCGGCGGGGTCGCCTCGCGGGTGACGTTCTGTTGAATCGCGGCGATGGCCTGGTAACGGGATTCGATGACCGCGCTGCGCCAGTCCACGCCCGACTCCTCGAGGCGGCGCCTTGCGGCGCGGATGGCCTCGCGGATGCTCTCCGGGTAATGCCCCGCGCTCGACTCGAGGAACCGGTCGTCCGAGAGCAGCAGCAGCGCCTCGGCCAGGGAGTGCTGGGGGGTGACCGGCTGTGGAATGCCGGCGGCCACGGCCTGGGCTTCCGCCGCAAACGGCGCCGACGGCTCGCAGAACGACCGGGCCCCCACCGCCGACCGCCGGCCCTGGATGATGTCGTTGACCGCCCGCTTGAAAGCGGGCACGCCCTCGCCGCTGCTGGCCACCACCGGGATCACCGGCACTCCGAGCGCGGCTTCCAACGCCGATGCGTCCACCTCGATTCCGTTCTTGCGCGCCACGTCCATCATGTTCAGGACCACCACCGTGGGGTGCCCCAGCTCGATGATCTGGGTGGCGAGGTAGAGGTTGCGCTGGAGGTTGGAGGCGTCCGCCACCACCGCCACCACCGCCGGCGCGGGCACCTCGGGGATGCGGTGAAAGAGAGCGTCGCGGGCCACCTGCTCGTCCGGCGAGTGCGGGGAAAGGCTGTAGGTGCCCGGCAGATCGAGCACCGTCACCTGCCGCCCCTCGCCGGCCCCCTGCATCCGTCCCTCCTTTCGCTCGACGGTGACGCCCGGGTAATTGCCAACCTTGGCCCGAAGGCCCGTCAGGGCATTGAAGAGGGTTGTCTTGCCGCTGTTGGGGTTGCCGGTGATGAAGAGGTAAGCCGCGGGCGCGCCCGGCCCGCGGAGGGCGGTCGGAGGCGTTTTCGGGGAACTCATGCCGGTTGCCCCGCCCGAGCTCATGGGATGGGCTGAACGTAGATCTGCTCAGCCTCGTGGCGCCGCAAACTCAGGTTGTAGCCGCGAAATCGAATTTCCAGGGGATCGTTCAGCAGGGCATAGCGCACCAGTTCCACGGGCGTGCCCACCACCAGGCCCAACTCCTGAAGGCGGCCCCGCGCCTCCGGCGGTAGCGTTAAATCCGCCACCACGGCTTTCTGGCCAGCCTGCAGCGCGGTCAACGGCTGGAGCGTGGCGGTCATGTCCGCTGCGTCTCTTTTTGCGGCGGCAGGGGCTCCACCAGGATGTGTCCGGCGAGTTCGTCGCTGATGGCCAGCCGCACATTGCAGACCTGGCAGATGAGATTGGACGGTCGGGCCAGCAGCTTAACACGCTGATCCTCAAAGACCCCCATCTCGCGAAGCCGCAGGTTCAACTCCGGAGTGGACACCAGGCGCCGAATCCGGGCCATCTTGCCCTCGCCGAGACTGTTCAGCGGGCACAACGACGGCTCGGGACACTGGAGCGCGCACGCCTGCGGTTGCTTCTTTCGTTTCAACGAGCCAACCCTAGGCTGAATGGGCTTCAGTTTCAAGGTTCCATCTCGGAAATAAGCTGATCTAAGTCAAAACGCGCACAACGAGGAAGCCCCGGGGCCATTGCAGGGGTTCTGGCCGCTTCGCGCGGTTCGCCGCGCCTGCCTTGGGTTTTGCAGGAGGCGCTCTGTCGTGCTATCTATAGCAGCCGGCGACATCCTATGGAGACCCACAGACGTTCGGAACCGAGGGCGGGCACGTTCGCTCTTCACCCGGCCTACCTGGCCGCAAAGCAGGAACCCTGCCCTGGGGGGTTACGGCGCCGCCGCCCGTGCCACGCCGATTCTCCAGGCGCCGCTGAAAACCGCCACCTTTCCAACCCGCAGCCGCGAGCGCACCGCATGAAACAGACCTTGATTGCCATTCTTCTGGGAGTCGTGACCGTCACCGCCGCCGTTCAAGCCGCCGAGCGGCCCCACCTCGTGCACATCGTGGCCGACGACCTGGGCTGGAAAGACGTTGGGTTCAACGGCAGCCCGGACATCCGGACGCCCCACCTTGACAAGCTGGCGGCAGAGGGCGCCAAACTCACGCAGTTCTACGTGCAGCCGATGTGCACGCCCACCCGGGCGGCCCTGATGACGGGGCGGTATCCGTTCCGTTACGGCCTGCAGACCGCCGTTATCCCGTCCGTCTCCGCCTATGGGCTGGACACCAGCGAGTGGCTGCTGCCCCAGTGCCTCAAGGAGGCCGGCTACAAGACCGCCCTGATCGGCAAGTGGCACCTCGGCCACGCCGACAAGAAGTGGTGGCCGCGGCAGCGCGGCTTCGATTACCAGTATGGCGCGATGATCGGCGAGCTGGACTATTTTACGCACCAGGAGCATGGCGTGCTCGACTGGTATCGCGACAACGAGCCGGTTCGCGAGGAGGGCTACACCACCCGCCTTTTCGGAAACGACGCGGTCAGGCTCATCGAACGGCACGATCCGGCCGTGCCCCTCTATCTTTACCTGGCTTTCAACGCGCCGCACACGCCCTACCAGGCCCCGCAAGATTACATCCAACGTTGCCGGCACATCCCGGACCCCACCCGCCGGGTCTATGCCGCCATGATCGCCTG
>JAKLEJ010000335.1 GCA_022711695.1 Verrucomicrobiota bacterium
CCAAAGACGCGCTCGAGAACGCGGCGGTGGGTGACACTCACGTACTCGTAGCTGCACAGCAGGAATTGAAGCGAGGGCAGGCGGATATTCTCGCGCTCGCAATAGCGGGCGAAGAGCATCCCATACACCGGGTCGAGATCGAGAAACTGGGGCCGCCATTCAAGGGTCTCGGCGGCCATGCGGGCCAGGTCGGCCTCGCTCCACAGGAAGGGATGGCGCGAGAGATTCACGAAGAGGGTGTCGCCCAGCGCGCGCTCGGCGCGGGTGGGCACGCCCTTGTAACAGATCTCGCCGCTGCAGACGGGAGAGTTGAGGGTCACCCGGCGCGCCTGCGGAAACTCATCCAGCACCTGTTTGACCCGCCGGTTCAGCCGCAAAGCGCGCTCCTCCTGCTGCGCCCACCAGCCTTTGCCGAGCAGAAGCGAAGTGCTCGCCTCGGAGGTGCCGGAGGTGCGCTCGATCTCGACAAGATCCAGCTCGATCAGGGCGTCCAATTCCACCCCCTCGGCCAGGAAGTTGCGCGGGAAATCGCGCCGGATTTCGCGCTTGGTAATGAAAGGCAGAGCGCGAAAATGGGCCAGATCGAACGCCTCGGGAGAATCCAGGGACAGCCGTGCGGCGGCCTCGCGATAGAGCGGCACCTGCCGCAGCCAATGGGGCAGAATCCGCCGCAGACGTTCCGTCTGGGCGGCTTCGCAAATGGTGGTCTGAGCCGTCGGCATTGGATACGAGCGGGCGCGAGCCCGCCAACACGCGGTAGCATACCATAACGCCACAGGCCCGCAAGGCGCCGAATCCGCGCGTAACGTCCCAGGGGCATGGCAGCGACAGCTCTGGCCGATCGCACAGCCGGTTAACGGGGTCTGGGGGGCGCGGATTCAGATTATCCGGCCTCCGGCCGGGCTGAACTCGGACAGAGGGGTTAAGGAGTGTTAGCGATGGTCGAACGCCGGGGCGGCTGGCCGGCCACGCCCGGGAGCCGCCCTTCGCAGACCACCCGAAAACCGACGTTGTACACCGGCTGCCAGGGCGGGTAGCTGAGACGGAAACTCGAGGTGCTGCGCGCCGGCCGGTCGCGCCAGGAGCCGCCGCGGACCACCTTGCGGCCCGGGGCGGCGGAATCGTTTCGGCCGTCCTCGCCGTCGTAGGGATAGGGAGCGTATGCCGAGCGTGTCCATTCGGCGGCGTTGCCGTGCAGGTCGTGGAGGCCCCAGGCATTGGGCTGATAACGGCCGGGGGCCGCCGTCAGCAAGGCCCCGTCGTTCCAGCGCGAGTCCTTGGGGATCCAATCGTCGAAGGGGGTCGGATTGGGCAGCGGCACATCCACCGTGTAGGGATCGCTGGCGAACTCGCTCAGCTTGGCGTCGGCGAGGTTGGCATGCTTCGAGAAATCGGCGCCGGTCGCGCCGAAGTGGAAGGGCGTGTCCGAGCCGGCGCGGCAGGCGTACTCCCACTGCGCCTCGGTCGGCAGGAGGAAGCGCTCGCCCGTCTTCGCGGAAAGCCAGGCGCAGAAGGCCGCGGCCTCGTTCCAGGAGACCCGGACCACCGGCTGCTCGGGGCGGTTGGCCGGGTAACCGTGGATGCCAAACTGGTAAGTGTTCTTATCCTCCACGCGGCTGTCATGACCGGAGTCGAACAAGGCGTAAGTGCGGTTGTCCACCTCGAGCACAGACATCCAGAAGGGCTTGTCGATGCGCACCCGCGCGGCGGGCCGCTCGTCGGGCGCGCCTTCGGGGCTGCCCATGGCGAACTCGCCGGCCGGGATGAGCGCCATTTCGAGCGACACGTCCGGGGCGAGCTTGACGGTGCGGCGGGTCACCGCGGCGGCGGCTTGCTGGCGCCGACGGGCTTCGGCGGCGTCCCAAGGCCACGCCAGTCCCGCCGCAGGGGGCGCTGAGGGCGGGGCTGTGGCGGCGGTTTCCCGGGACGGCACGACGCCGCCCTCGAACGAGAGCGGCGAGGCCGGACGCCAGACGGCTTCCGGGTCGTCTTCGACGTTCGCGTAGAGCTTCAGGAGTTCGCGGCGGCGCTCGCGCTGGCGGCCGGGGTTGTCGATCTCCTCGCCCCAGGTGCCGTGAAACGGGCAATTGAGATCGATCCAGGTGATGAGCCGGTCCCACGATTCGGGGTCGAGCTTCACACCATGGTGGCCTTTGCGGAGCATCTGCACCAGGTCGGTGGTGTCCGCGTGAAACTCCATGGGAGTGAGCACATGGTAATCGCTTTCGATGCCGGGGCGGCGGACGAACCGCTGGAGCTCGTTGTAACCCACGGAGAACCTGCCGGCGCGGGCGCCGCCGTTGCCGGGGGTGACGCTGGACCAGTTGGTGAGTTTGACGGAGCCGCGCAGGTCGCACAGGGTCCGGCCGTCGGAGCCCGGCTGGCCGTCGTGGCAGCCCACGCAATAACGATCGATGACGGGCTGGACTTCGCGCGCGTAGGAAAAGCCGCGCACCGGGCCATGCCAGGGCTGGATGGAATCGGGGGCCCGGCCGAGGGCGGAGCCAGAGCGGAGAGCCGGCGCGGTGTTCTGCCGTTCGTGGCAACCGGTGCATTGCGCCACTTCCCCGGGCATGGCGGTCATCCAGCTCCGCATGAGCTGAACGGCCTTGCCCTCGGCGTCGAGGGGCTGCATCGAGATGGGGGTGTTGGCCGGAACGAGGAACTTGGCGGAGCCGTCCGGGCGCACCGGCACCGTGCCCAGAACGCGCTTAATGTCCCAGGGCCCCTCGGCCCCGACCACCCCGAGCAGGCCGCCCATGCCCTGGTAGGCGAAATGATACGTGAAGAGCCGCAGCGCCTTCACCGTCCCGCGCGGCACATCCTTCAGGCCGTCGCCGAGGTAGATATCCTGAATCACCACCAGCGCGTCCTTGCGCTGGGGATCGGTCTTGTCGGGAACCACCGGCGGGCGTGGCGAGGGGCGGAAAGGAATCGGCTCGAGCAGCGCGCAGTCGGCCAGTTGGGCGATGGGCGTCAGGTTGTCGAAGACATCCGCCAGGTAGATGCCCCAGGGCGCGTCCACGGTGGGTTTGCAGGACACGAGAAAGTGCTTTTCGCTGAGCGGGAACGGGTGGAGGAACTTCGGCCAACTGTCCAGGGTGAGCCCGTCGCGGATGAGGGCCTGGACGGGCTGGTCGCGCCCGGGGATGCGCTGCACGGCGCTGCTGGCTTCGTGGCGGCCCCGCCCGGCGTCGAAGAGGACCAGTTCGCCCATGCGCGGATGGTCGTGATGTCCCCCAATGACGGCGATGACTTTGGTGGAGGAGCCGGGGACTGGCCGGGCGTAAAAGAACGAGTTCGGCCAGTAGGAATTGCTGCCGATGAACTCCATCTGTTCCGTGCCGTCGGGGTTCATGTGGAAGAGCAGGCGGGTGTTCGAGTGCGGCGTGTCGGCGTATTCCCAGCGGGTGTAGAGCACGCGGCCGTTGTTCATCACTGTGGGGCACCAGTCATGTTCCTGGTCAAAGCACAGTTGCCGGATGTTCCGGCCGTCGGCGTCCATGCGGTAGAGGGTGGCGACGTGCGAGCTGCCATAGACGCAGGGCACGCCGATGAAGCAGGCCGTGGACGTGAACAGGATCCGGCCATCGGGCAGATAGCAGGCGTCGTAGCTGTCCACGTCCGGCTGCTCACCCGTGAGTTGCCGCAGTCCGCCCCCCGCGACTCCGTCCGGCCGCTGCGGGTTCGCCGGAAGCTCGAACACCTGCCAGCGCCCGTTGGTTCCAGGCATCGAGACCAGCAGGCGGTCCGCGTCCCAATGCAGATCGACATCGCCCACAAAGACGTCGGGCGCGGGCTTGAAAAGGGTTTGGATGGACGGCTTGTTTCGCAGCGAGCTCAGCACGCCGATCGAGTCGTCGTAGCCGTTCTTGCGCAGGGAAGAGTTGCTTTCCCAGTTGCGGGGCAGGCCCAGTTCGGGGGCCTTGAGGTGGCGTTTGACCACCAGCAGGCGGTCAAAGTCCAGGAGCGGGTTGGCCAGGAGCGCCTCGCGTTGCAGGGCGGCCAGTCCGGCTTTGGCCTGCCCGACGACGACGCTGTCGGTCGAGCGGAGCCGGGCTTCCAGATCCGCCAGGGTGCGCCGATACTCACCGCCCCGTGGATACCGCTCGCCAAAGGTCGCCTCGAGATCGTCGATCGCCAAGCGCAGCGCCGCCACGCTCACCTCCGGCACGTGGGGCTCGAACTCGGGCGCGGGCGGCGGATCGTTCAGCTTGCGCGCCTTCGGACGGTTCAGGGTCCAGCCCTCCGGAAGCGGGGTTGCGCTCTCGAACTTGAGGCTGACCACGTGCGGGAAGTCGCCGGGGCGCTGGAAACGGAACGTGTGCTTGCCGGCGGCGAGCTTCAGGCGGGCCGATTCCTCCCAGCGGGCGCTGGTGGTGATCCAGGAACCGCTCACGCCGCGGCAGACCGCCCCCGCTTTGGCCCCATCCACCAGCAATTGCACCGGCCGGGGGTGGGCGGCGGCAAAGAGAATGTGGAGGGTGTAATCGCCTGCCGCGGG
>JAKLEJ010000336.1 GCA_022711695.1 Verrucomicrobiota bacterium
CGGAAGCTCATCGGCGCAGCCCCCGCGGCACCGACGCCCCCGGCTCGCCAGGAGCGCTTCCAGCAGGCCATGGCCGGAGTCTGATCCGATCCGAAGCCCCCTCTCAGCAAGCCCGTCCGCGCCGCAACCGATCGAGCGCAAGCGGGCTGCCGAAAAACTCGAAGCGGAATGCTGAAGCGACTCCTCCAAGGCGCCGCCGTTGGGCTGCTGGCAGCCGCGGCGGCGCTCCTCCTCTGGCGCGCTGGGGCGCTGGACGGCTGGGAGAACGCCACGTGGAGCTGGCGCGTGCGCGCGTTCGCGCCCAAGACCCCGCCCCATCCCCAGATCAAAGTCATCCTCCTGGATCAGGCCAGCCTGGAGTGGGGGAAGAAGGAGAACGGTTGGCCCTGGCCCTGGCCCAGGACGGTCTATGGCGCCATCCTGGACTTCTGCAAACGCAGCGGCGCCAGGAGCGTCGCCTTCGATGTGCTGTTCACGGAACCCTCCACTTTTGAGGCGGCCGACGATGTGGCGTTGGGCGAGGCCATCCGCCGCGCCCCGGGCTTCGTCGGAGCGCTGGTCTTCGGAACTCAGTCGGGCACAGTGACCCGCTGGCCCGACTGGCCTCTTCCTGCCGGCCCCTCCTTTGACGGCATCGACGTCCGATCGAACGCCGCCTCTTCCAGGGCCCTGTCGATGCCTCGATCGACTCTTCCCATTCCCGAGGTGGCCACCAACGCCGCACTGCTCGCCAGCGTCAGCGACCAACCCGACGCCGACGGCCAGTTTCGACGTGCGACGCTCTTTCATGTGTTCGACGGAAAGGTCGTGCCGTCCCTGGGGCTGGCCGCCTGCCTGGCCGCGGAGAAAGGCGCCGGGCGCATGCCCGCGGTGCGACTACATGAGGGCTGGCTGAGCGTGGGGAACCTGCGGGCGCCTGTCGATGAAGCCGGCCGGGCGATTCTGAGGTTCTGCGGCACGAATGGCGCGCACGAAACCTACAGCGCTGCCGCCGTCATCCAGTCCGAACTGCGACTGCAGGCCGGGGAAAAGCCGGTGTTGTCGCCGGGCGTCTTCACAAACGCCCACGTGTTCTTCGGGTTCAGCGCGCCCGGGCTGCTCGATCTGCGTCCCACGCCGCTCAGCCGGGTTTATCCGGGCACGGAGATTCACGCCACGGCGCTCGACAACCTGCTCCGGGGCGGGTTCCTGCGGAGCCCCCCGGCGGCCATGGTGGCGCTGGCGACCCTGCTGCTGGGCCTGGGAGGCGGCGCTCTGATCACCTTCAGCCGCAAAGCCTGGCAGAGCGTCCTGGTTTTCGTTGTGCTCCTTCCCGCGCCAGTGGCGGCCGGTTTTCTCGCCTACCCGTCGGGCTGGTGGTGGCCGGTGGTGGTGACCGAAGGCGCGCTGGCGGCCGCGCTGGTCGGGGGCGTGGTGCTGAACTACGCCACCGAGGGCCGGCAGAAGGCCTTTCTCAGGAGGGCCTTCAAACACTACCTCGGCGCCGAGGTCATCGATCGGATCGTCGCCGACCCCGCCCGCCTGCGCCTGGGCGGCGAGAAACGCGAGCTGAGCATCTTCTTCTCCGACATCGAGAAGTTCTCGTCCTTCTCGGAGAAACTCGATCCGGAAACGCTGACGCGCCTGCTGAACGATTACCTCTCGGACATGACCGACATCATTCTCGATGAGGGCGGTTATTTGGACAAATACATCGGCGACGCCATCGTGGCGTTCTGGAACGCGCCCGCCGCGCAGCCCGACCACGCCACCCGCGCCGTGCGCGCGGTGCTGCGCTGCCAGCGAATGCTGGCGGAACGCCGCGCCGCCTACCAGCAGCAGAGCGGCGTCCTCCTCAAGGCCCGCATCGGCATGCACACCGGAACGGTCACCGTGGGCAACATGGGCTCGCGCGACCGCTTCAACTACACCATTCTCGGCGATGCCGCCAACCTGGCCTCGCGCCTCGAAGGGGCCAACAAGGTCTTTGGCTGCTACAACATGGTTTCGGAGGCAACCTGGGCTCAGACTCACGGGGCATTCGCCGGGCGCGAGCTGGGCCGAATCCGCGTGGTCGGCCGCGAACAGCCGGTGCGGGTCTTCGAGACCCTGGGCTTCGCCGGCGAGCCGTTGCCCCCCTTTGCCGCGGATTTCGAAGCCGGGCTCGGCTCCTGCCTGGCCGGCCGCTGGCAGGAAGCCCTGGAACGCTTCCAGCGCCATCCCGAGGACCCGCCCAGCGCCGTCTATGCCGCCCGTTGCCAGGCCCAGTTGCGCGGCGAAGCCAGCGCCTGGGACGGCATCTGGAACCTGACGGAGAAATAGGCCGGCCCGAACTCTTCACAGAGAGATTCGGTCCGGCGGAGACCGCGGCGTTTCAAAGCACAAACTCCGCGCGGCATCGCCCCGAGTTCCGCCGTTCACGCCACCCGGCAAAACTGCGCACATGCGCAAGGTTCGCCTCGCAGTAACGCAGCATTTCGTCCATGTCCAGCGTGGACGGCGCGTTCCTCTGCCCGCTCCAGTCGGGTAACTCCAGGGGCTTCTCTCCCTCTGGGCGGTGCGACAGCGAGCCTGTCTCACCCGGCGCAGGCTTTGAGAATTCGCTCATAGATCTCGGCAGTCCCGTACTTCTCCGCCAGTTCCCGAAACGACGCGCCCCGCACGTCCACCCGGTTGGCCTTGGCCAATTGGATCACATCCTCCATATCCCTCAAGACCCGCAGCCCTGAGGCATTCCGCAGCGCGTGAAACTTGAGGGCGAACAGATGATCCAGACTGGGGATCAGGACGGTGGTTCCTTCCATCTGCGTGGATCGGGCTTCGGCGAACATCTGGTCGAATGTGGTCGCCGGGACCAGCATCATGTCCAGTTCCCACCCCCGGCCCCCGGCGGGACTCCATTGAAGAAATGTTCCGCCGTCGTGGAAGAGGTCATACCCCAGCCCACGCGCCATTTCCTCCCATTGCGCGCGCTCGTCCCGACTGACAAGAAGGTCGGCGTCCGCCGTCGCGCGCATGAAGCCATGGCGGATCACCGCGTGTCCGCCGATGACCAGGAACCTCAGCCCCCGGGCTTCAGCGGCAAAGGTCAATTGCGCGAAAATGGGCATGGCTACGCGGTTTCCTTCATCTGTTTCGGGGCCAAAACAGGCCCTGCGCGCCGTTTTTCGCCGAAACCACAACAGCCCGCTGACGCGTGTGTCGCATACCAACCCGACTCTGACACCAGCCGGCTCGGAACGCCAACGCCAAAAGCGCGCTGCCATCGCCGCGGGGTCGCCGAGCGTGGGGCTCAGGGCGTCAGGCGGGCGCGGTAAAAACGCCCGGCGGGGGCGGCGTTGGTATCCGTCCAGGAAGCGCGGCCGTCGGTCCCAACCGTGACTGTCGCGAGCGTGGACCAGTTGGTCAGCATGCCGGCGCCCTCGATGCGGTATTTCCAGCCCGGGGCGGGCGCGCGCAGGTCAAGACGCGGGGCCGCGTTGGTGCGCGTCAACGTCAACCTCGCGGCCGGCCTCGCTCCGTGCAGCTCGAGGTGGAGCGCGTGCAGCGTGCCCACATCGGAGGCGCCCTGGTCCGCGATCTTCACCCGCCACGAGCCGGCCGCCTGCTCGCCCCAATGGCGCACGCTGCTGAACCGCCAGGCCTGGTAACCGGTCCCCGTGGAGCTGTGCTTCTCCGACAGCCGGCTTTCCATCCCGCCAGGCGAGATGAGGGTGATGGCCAGATCCCCGTGATACGGATGCGGCAGGGTCACAGCCAGTGTGGCATGCTCCACCCGAAAGCCCTGGTTCGTCACCACGAACGTGTTGGTGATGCCCCCGGCGCTGTTGTCCGGCACGAGCACGGACAGATTGGTTTGGAGCAGCGAAATCGTTTCCTCGGGTGGCAGGTTGGTCCAGTTCGAGGCCATCTGGACGGCCGCGCGCGCGTTGGCCAGGCCTCCTCCGAACTTATGATTGTGCGCCAGGCCGGCCGCATTGGTCCTCCAGCCCAGATCGCTTGGGCTCACCTTGGTGGCAGAGCGCATCAGGACTTCCTGAGCGTCGCGCCAGCCGAGCCCGGGATTGGCCTCGATCATCAGCGCCACCACCCCCGCCACCGCCGGCGTCGCAGCAGACGTGCCCGTGAAGTTCCGCGTATAGTCGATTTGAGCCACCTCGCAAAAAGCGCCGGCGTAGTTGTAGCCATCGTCGCCGGCCAGGTCCGTCGTCACGATGGCGCGGCCGCCCGAACACGTGGCCCCGGTGTCGCTGGCCGGGCCGGACACCGTCAGGCAGGCGCCGGGCTCGCTGTAGTCGGCCTGGCCGCCGTCGTCGTTGACCGCCGCCACTGCGAGGACATGCCTCGAATTGGCGTAGCCGTCGTAATTCACATTCTCGCCCGCGGTGGCGCCGTTGCCTCCGGCAAAGAGGTAGATCGTGCCTCGGCCGCCGCGGCCGCTGGCGGTCCCCTGCCCCAGCGCCGCCGCCATCAAGGGGCCCGGGCCTTCCAGCGCCGCCGCCGGCGGGGTGAAGTTATCGGTCG
>JAKLEJ010000337.1 GCA_022711695.1 Verrucomicrobiota bacterium
TGCGGAACGATCCCTTGGCGGATGGATGGCTGGGTTGCGCCAGGGAGTCGGAGCCCCGGGCTTGCAGGGATTCAATGCGAGTGCGCTTCATAGACTCTCCAGATGCAGTTCAACAGTGGGCTGGCCTCTGAGCCGCAGGATCAGCCGGCCTTCCTTTTCCAGGAACCGATGCGGCGAGGCGAGGGGAGTGCCTTGGCCGTCCAGGGTCAGGCGGGGCGCGTTTTCCAATCCGCTCACCAGCACCTGGTAGGGCTGCTGCGGCCAGGCGTGAATCTTGAAACCGATCCGGCCGCGGCCGCGCTCCAGCGGCTGCATATCTCCGGGCGCATGCACTGTGATGGCCCTTGCCCCCTCGCGAAAAACGGTCGAGTCGTAGAGGGAACCTTGTCCGTAGAAGCGCGCGGCATTCGCCTGGACTGTGCCGGGGTTGATGGCGGGGCCGTCCCGACGCTGGGCCAGCATTTCCCAGACATCCGGCAGGAGACCCTGGCGGTTCTTGTCCTCGGCGGGCCAGGAGTAGAAGACGCCTACCGAGGCGATGCCATCGGCCAGTTGTTTCCACGGGCCGGTGGGATCGTGGCGGTGGAGGCGGTAGAGGGCGTCGGCATAGACCAGGCCGCACCACTGGACCGGGCGTCCGAACCAGACGGGCGCTCGCCAGCCTGTGGCCCCATAGACCGCGATCGTGCCATAGGGGCGGTCGGGAAACCCCACCGGCGCGATCAGGTACACGAACGGCACTCCCGTCCAGGCCCAGTAGAGGGCTTCGTCCAGGAACTCCCGCTGGCCGGAGAGTTCGTAGCCCAGGGTGTAGGCCCGCACGAGATGAGCCGAGGCCAGGATGTCCGGCGTGTGGAGCGGCACCTCCCACGTTTGCGCGCCTCGCGGCACGGTATTTCGAAATTTGTTCAGGGCGCGGAGCTTCTCCAGCCCTTGCGCAATCAGGCCCTGGTCTCCCGCGAAGGCTGCCGATTCCAGCAAGTGTTCGACCACTGGGGCCGTCAGACCGTTGGCGTCGGGAGCGAAGTGCGTCCGGCCGTAGTCGGTCTGGCCGGCCGGCCGGCCATAAGGGATGCTGCCGTCGGGCGCAAATCTTCGGAGGGCGGCCCGGGCCTGGGCCTCCGCCGCTGCGGCGTTCTCCTCCACGTGTCCGTAAACGAGCGAAGCCAGTGGATACCGCACATGGCTGACGGAAGATTGGTTGAGCTGGCCCGGCGGGACTCTTGTCAGGGCGGTTCGGGCTGCATCCTCCAGGCGCCGACGCTGCTCCGGGTCGCTGGCGTGGGCTGCCAGCCAGTCCATGTAGAGGGCGGCGTCGGCGGCGGGTTGCGCGCCAAACCCCTGCCACACGGCGTGTCGGAAGAGGTCCGTTTCGCGGATTTTCGAGTCCAGCCAGCCCCGGGCAGCCAGCGTGGTGTAATCCGCCAGGGAACTGCCGTTGGGCGTGATCGGCGGCAGTCCGCGCAGCTTCACATACTGTCGCAGAGCCGGCACGACGCTTTGCCCGCGGCCGCCGATCAGGATGGACCGAAGCTTCAGGGACTCGCCGGCGCGCAACGTTTCCGGGCGCGTGGGCATGAGCGACCCTTCGCGGCGGTTGTAGCTGTCGCAGCCCGGGAACAACACCCCCATGAGGTGTCCGCCCGTGCCCAGAAGCCGGTCCGGAGTGTCGAAGAGGGCGCTGAACCGCGGCGCGTGGTCCCAGATCAACCCGGCGTAACGGCCCTCGCGCAGGACGGTCATCAACGGAAACGTGATCTTGTGATTGGCCGGAACCTGCCGTTTGGACTCCGGCCCGATCAGGTCGGCTTCGCTGCTGCTGGGCTCGTTCTCGAGGTATTCGAGCCCGGCAAACAGGGCCTGCTGCTTGGAGGGGGTCGGCTGCCCGTCGGGAACCACCAGCAGCATCATGGGCAGAAACGCCACCTGCCGATCGCGATCGGTCTTGACGGCGGTCTCGACCTCGATGGCATCCCCCTGTGCGGCCGTGGCAAAAACCTGGTTGAACTGCCACGTCGCGTCCGCCGCGTCTCGCACGGTGGAGTTCACCTCGATCCGGTCCTCTCGAACCGTCATCCGGGCGCGGGCGCCGCCCTCGGCGTTGGGGTCCAGCCAGCTCAAGGCCTCGTTGACGACGCAGCCAATTAGCGGCCGGCTGTGACTGACGGCGGCGGTCTGGCCGTCCACCTTCAGTTGAAAGCCGGCAGGGACCACCTGAACCTCGAGGGCGCCGCTGCGCAGCGAGGCAGCCTTCGAGAAATCGAGCGGGACAGGCTTGGGCCATTGAGGCGCTGCCAGAGAAGCCGCCGAGGCGAAACGGACCCAGGCAATGACGGTCTTCCCGGCCTGACCGGGCGGATCGATGCGCAGACGATAGCCCGGCCCCAGCGCCGGCAGGCCCAGCCGGACTTCACGCCATTGGCCGGGCTCGACATGGAACCTAGCCGAGTCCTCCTCGCGCGCCTGGTCGCGAAAATAGAACACCTGGCCGGGCCCGCCTTCGTCGGACTTGATTCTCAGCGTCAGCCACAGGGGCTTGGCCGGAGGGTAGTCGCGGGCCGGGCCGAAGAAATAGGGATCCTCCCCGGCGATGGACACCTCCAGCCCCTCCGCGGTGGCCTGCATTCGGCTCAGGTGATGGGGCGTTCCCCATTCGCGGCAAGACTCCGCGCGCGTAAAATCGAATTCCGGCAGGGTGTCGGCGGCCCAAAGCAGGCTTGTCGCGGCGGTCCAAACCACGAATGCAAGGAGTCTCATGCCGCGAGACTAAGCGCAGCCCGCCGCGTCCGTCAAAGGCCAATGCTCGGACGAGTCAAGGCGAGCGGACGCGGTAGAAGCGGCGCGGGAGGTTGGTCGTTTGCGGGTCGGTGAAATGAAACAGGCCGGGGGAAGTCTCGCTGGCGCTGCCCAGCAGAGTCCAATTGCTCGAGGCAAGCGCCACATTGGTGGCCGCGGCCACGCGGAACAGCGCGCCCGGGCTGTTGGTGAAGCTGAATTGGAATCCGCCGCTGGGCAGAGGCTTGGCGGCACTCAGCGTGGGCGTTGTCGCCACCGGGACGCGGACACCGACGATGCCGCCGATGCTGGGGACCCCGTTCGCAACCACCGTGACGAGCGCGTGCCCGATGGCGAGGCTGCCAACCGGGGCGGAAGTGTACGAATTTGCGGTCCAGTTCATGGGGGTGGCCCAGAGAGTCTGGCCGTTTTCAAGGCTGCGCACCTGCACCAGCGGAGCGTCGCCCGGGGAGTCCTGGGTGCTGCCAGCCGAGCCGCCGGAAACGCTCCGCAAAGCCGAGCCGATGAATGCCAGACAGTCTCCGGGATACAGCGGGGGAATGCCCGGGGCGATCTGCGGCCGCCAGGAAACGCTGAAGTTCAACCCCCGGTCAAACAGCTCTGCGCCGGGGAAGGGGCCCAGGCTGGTGTTGCCCCCCGCAAACAGCGCGCGGCCGTCCGGCAGCAGGGTTGCGCTGGGATATTCCCGCGCCGTGGGCATTGAGCCCGCCGGGGTCCACATGCCGGTGGCTGGGTCGTAGCGTTCGGCGCTGGAGAGGTAGCCGCCGGCATTTCCGTTCCAGCCGCCAGCGACGAGCACGGTGGAGTCGGGAAGCAAGACCGCCGCGTGCCATCGCCGGGCTGTGTTCAGCGGCCCGGTAGCCGTCCATTGGCCGGTGGCGGGATCGTACAGTTCCGCGCTGGCGAGATACCCGGCCGAGCCATCCCCGCCCACGGCCAGCACTTTGCCGTTCGCCAGCAGCGTGGCGGTGTGATCACGGCGGCCGGTGAGCAGACGGCCGGTTGGTGTCCAGATCTCCATGGCTGGATCGTACAACTCCGCGGTCGTATCCGCGGAGCTTCCGCCCAAGCCTCCCGCCACCAGCGTCTTTCCGTTCGATAACAAGGTGGCGCTATGGCGGTTGCGCGCGGTTCCCATGGCGGCGGTGGCAGCCCATCGGCCCGTGGCGGGGTTGAATAGCTCCGCTGTCGAGGAAGTTCCGGGGCCGCCTTCGCCACCCGCCAGCAACACCTTGCCGCTGGGCAGGAGCGTGGCCGTGTGGCGGCGGCGGCCTGTCGCCAGGCTGCCGGTGGCCGTCCAGGCGCCCGTTTGCGAATCGTACAGCTCTGCGCCCGCCAGATAATAGGGATAGCTGTTGCCGTAGCCGCCGGCGGCAAGCACCCTGCCGTCGGGCAGCAACGTCGCCGTATGATTCTGCCGGGCGGCGAGCATCGCGCCGGTTTCACTCCAGGCATTCGTGGCGGGCTCATACGCATCTGTCCGGGCCAGCGCAGTCGGATAGCCATCGCCAGAGCCGCCGGCAACCAGCAGGTTTCCGTTGGGCAGCAGGGTGGCTGTGTGGCCGGAGCGCGCGGTCATGGCGGCTCCGTTTGTCCATCGCGCTTGGGCCAGAGTCCCCTTCTCAGCTTCGGCTGTCGCGCCGTCCACGCCTAATCCCCCGACGATCAGAACCTCGCCGTTGGGCA
>JAKLEJ010000338.1 GCA_022711695.1 Verrucomicrobiota bacterium
GCAGGCCGTCCGCCTCGACGCGCGTCCCACCGCTCGCCAGACGCTGTGGAGCGGGGCCGCGACTGCCGGGAACCCGGGAGGTTCCCGCCGGGCAGGTCTTCCTTCGAAAACGGGATACATACGTTTGCTGTCCGGCGCCAATTTACCCCCGGCCCATCCCCTGACAAGCAGAACAACCTGAATCCATTGCACCCCCCTGGAGGGCGATGCTCCGTCAGCGCCGGAGGTAGGGCGACGCTCCCGCGGAGCCATCGGGGAGGCGCGGGCAATTCCGGCTCGGCAGGAGCCTCGCCCCACCATGCGTCTGACAATGGACGGTCGCCTTGCGCGCCAGCGTTTTGGAGTGCGTCCGCGCCAGCGGCGCTTTGGGCGCAGGGGGAAACCCCACCTGAGAATTTCTTCACCACGAAGACACGAAGGACACGAAGAGAAGAAGAAGGCGCAGAACCGCCGCAGTCCAAAACTTGGCGGAGCCATGGGAGCCCTCAACTTGCGACGGAGTTCGGCTGCCTCCCTTCGCGACTTCATCCGGGGCGGGCTGGAGACTCCGGCTGCGTGGCATTCGGTAGCGCAGACATTCTTGTCTGCCGTTTCGCCGACTTTCCAGTCGGCCGGGCCCCGGTTGTCCTCCTGCGCCCATTCCAGAGCGAGGCGGCCGCGGGTTGGAAAACCCGCGAGACGGCAGGCTGGAAAGCCTGCGCTACCAATGCGGCTCGGCAGGAGCCATCGGGGTGACGCGAACAATTCCGGCCTTCTGTGAACCGGATCGCCCCTGTCCGCATTGGATGAAACGGCGCGGTGCTGTGTGAATCTTCCCCGCCGGCCGGAGGCTGGCTAATGTGAATCCGCATCGCAGACGTTCGCAGCCCCCTGCGCTTTCGAGTACGCCTGAGGCTGGCCGCACAGGGCGAGTTGCTGGCGGATTCACACGCGCCGCTTCTCCGCTTGTCCTCCTGCGCGGGACTGCTACCGTGCGCCCTTTCGCGGTCGCCGCGAAAACGCCCTATGTCCGCCATTCTGGCCGCCTCGGATATCCAGGTCCGGTTCAACGACCGCCTGGTGCTGGATCGCGCGTCGCTCAGCATCGACGAACGCGACCGCCTCGGCATGGTCGGGCGGAACGGCTCGGGCAAATCGACCTTCCTCAAGGTTCTGGCGGGTCTGCTGCCGGCGGACAGCGGCGAGATCATGCGGCGGCGCGACGCGATGGTGGGCTACCTGCCGCAGGAATTCTCGCTGGACCGGGGCCTGACGGTGGCGGAGAACATCCGCGCCGGCGCCCAATACGTGCTGGACCTGATCCGCGAGTTCGAGTCGCTCTCGCCCACCTCCGGCCGGCATGCCGAACTGGAACACCGCATCCAGACGCTGGACGGCTGGGGGCTCGACTACCGGATCGACACGGCGATGGCCCATCTGAGTTGTCCCCCTGGCGACCGCCGCATCGACACGCTCTCGGGCGGCGAGGCGCGGCGGGTGGCGTTGTGCCGCGCGATCATCGCGCGGCCCGACCTGCTCATTCTCGACGAACCGACCAACCATCTCGACACCGAGTCCATCGAATGGGTGGGGGAATACCTGGAGAATTATCCCGGCGCGTTTCTGCTGGTGACGCACGACCGCTGTTTTCTCGACCGCATCACCAGCGGCATCGTCGAGCTGGCCAACGGCCGGACCTATTCCTACACCGGCAACTATACCGACTACCTGCTCGCCAAGGCCGAGCGGGATTCGACCGCCGAGGCCAACGAGCACAAGCGCCAGATGTTCCTGCGGCGGGAGCTGGATTGGGTGCGCCGCGGCCCCAGCGCGCGCCGGACCAAGTCCAAGGAGCGCCTGGAGCGCTACTTCAAGGTCGCCGGCGAGAAGCCCCCGGAGATCGACCAGAACGTGGACCTGGTCGTCCCGCCGCCGCCGCCGCTGGGCAACCGCACGGTCGAACTGGTGAACGTGGGCATGGAGCTGGGGGGGCGACGGCTCTTCTCCGGCCTGAGCCTGAACTTTCCCAACGGCCAGCGAGTGGGCATTACGGGCCGCAACGGCCTGGGCAAAACCACGCTGCTGCGGATCATGCTCGGCCAGCTTCCGCCCACCGAAGGCCTGGTGAAGACGGGCGAACTCACCCGCTTCAACTATGTCGATCAAGGCCGGCTCCAATTGAACGAGGAGAAGACCGTGCTCGAGGAAGTTGGCGACGGCACGGAGTTCGTCATCTTCGGCGAGGGCAAGCTGTCGCTGCGCAGCTATCTCAAGCGGTTTCTGTTCACCGACGAAACCATCGGCAGCCAGGTGAAATACCTCAGCGGCGGCGAGCGCAGCCGGCTGCTGCTGGCGCGCATTCTGAAGAACGGCGGGAACTTCCTGATTCTCGACGAGCCCACCAACGATCTGGACCTGGCGACGCTGCGCGTGCTGGAGGAGGCGCTGATCGCGTTTCCCGGCGTGGTGGTGGTGGTGAGCCACGACCGCTATTTCCTGAACCGGGTCTGCACGGACATCCTGGCGTTCGAGGGCGGCGGCCGCGTGGTCCACAGCGTCGGCAGCTACGATTACTATGCGGAGAAGCGGGCGCGGCAGGCCGAGAGCGCCAAACAGAGAGCCGGCGACGTGGCGAAGCGGAAAACGCCGGAAACGCCCAAAGCCGGCAAGACGGATCGGCCGCGCAAACTGACCTTCAAGGAGGCCCGCGAGCTGGAAGGAATGGAAGCGGCCATCCTGGCGGCGGAGGAAAACGTCGCCCGCATCGAGGCCCTGTTCGCCCAGCCGAATTTCCACCGCGATCACGGTCCGCGCACGCCCGAGCTGATGGCGGAGTTGAAGGCGGACCAGGAGCGCGTGGTCGGGCTTTACGCGCGCTGGCAGGAGCTGGAAGCGATCCGCGAGTCGGCGCAGCGCAGCCCCGCCGGTTCGCGCCAGGATCCGAGCCTCCCCTCAGCCGGTCAGCCCGGCGTTTAAGGCTGCGCCGTGGGGCCGGCCAGCCAATCCGAGAAGCGGGGCAGGGGAGCGCTCAAGAGGGCCTGGAGCTTCGCGCAGTTCAGGCTGGTGTCGGCCGGGCGGGGCGGCCCGGTGTAATCGCGGACCGACGCCGGCTCGATGCGGGCCTGCAGGCCGGGCCAGTGCGCGGACAGCAGTTCGCCGATCCGCCACCGCGACAGACGCTCGGCGCCCGCCAGGTGGTAGAGGCCGGGGCGGCCGGCGCGGGCCAGTTCCCAGAGAGCGCGGGCGGTCACTTCGCAGGCGATGGGGCTGCGGAATTCGTCCGTGAACAGCCGGAGCGTGCGTCCCGCAAGCCAGGCCAGCCGCATCTCTTCGCCAAAGGAACGGTCGCCCGCGGGCGACGCCCCAAAGTTCAGGGTGGTTCGCACGACGGTGTGGCGCGGGTTGGCGAGCACGGCCCGCTCGGAAGCCGCCTTGGTTTCGCCATAGACCGACAGCGGGTTCACGGGGGCCGATTCGTCGTAATTGCCGCTTCGCCCGTCGAAGACGAGGTCGGTCGAGAGATGAATGAACGGAATGGCCGCGCTCAAGCCAGCCAGGCATTCGGTCACTTCCACATTCAGACGGCGGGCCAGCGCCGGATCGGCCTGGCAGGCCACCGAGCGGCTCAGCGCCGCGCAGTGAATGACCAGGTCCGGCGGGTCGGCGCGAAAGAACCGGGCGACCGCAGCGAAATCCTCCAGGTTCAGTCGCTGCCGCGTGAGTCCGATCGCCGTCCAGCCGGGCGCCGCCTGCGGGGCGGTCCGCAGCAGGTGATGGCCGATCAGCCCGCCGCTGCCTGTGATCCAGACTTTCATGGCCAACGCAAAAAGGTCGGAGGAACGGCGGCGGGTGTCGCGCGGCCGGCGGTCAATCGATCAGGCGGCGGCCCAGGTCGCCGTAGGCGTCGATGCGGCGGTCGCGCAGGAACGGCCAGTGAATGCGGGTGGAATCGACCTGCGCCAAGTCCAGCGTGGCCAGGAGCGTCTCCTCGCGGTCCGCGGAGGCGCGGGCCAGCACCTGGCCGGAGGTTCCGGCCACGAAACTTTGCCCCCAGAACTCGAGGCCGTCGCCGCCGGCCGGCTTCTCGGTTCCGATGCGGTTCACGGCCGCCACATAGCAGCCGTTGGCCACGGCATGGCTGCGCTGGATCAGCTCCCAGGCCTCGTGCTGGTCCTGCCCGTGCGCGGCCTTCTCGGACGGGTGCCACCCGATGGCCGTCGGGTAGAAGAGAATCTGCGCGCCCTGGAGGGCGGTGAGGCGGGCCGCCTCCGGGTACCATTGGTCCCAGCAGATCAGCACACCGATGCGCCCGTAGCGGGTCTGCCAGGCGCGGAACCCCAGGTCGCCCGGGGTGAAGTAGAACTTCTCGTAGTAGAGCGGGTCGTCCGGGATGTGCATCTTGCGGTAAATCCCGAGCAGCGCGCCATCCGCGTCGATGATCGCGGCGGTGTTGTGATAGAGGCCGGCGGTCCGGCGCTCGAAGAGCGAG
>JAKLEJ010000339.1 GCA_022711695.1 Verrucomicrobiota bacterium
ATGCAGGTTATGGCGGGGATCGACAGCGCGCGTTCCTCACTCCGCAGTCCGTGCGACACGCGATCTTGACCCCTCACCCCGGCCCCCTCCCCATCCGATGGGGCGAGGGCGCCCGACGGGCACGTGAGGGGAACTGTGTCGCGCGTCCCGGTGGTTCTTCATTGCCTCTCGCTGGCGATGGCGCCCTTGGTCGCGGTTTCGGTGGTTTCCTCCGTGAAGAAGCCCCGCTCGATCACGACCCGGATGACCACTTTCTCATCCAGGTCGGCGCTGGAAAACGGAATGAACGTCACCCGCCGATCCTTCAGGAAGTCGAGTTCGAAGGAACCGACGAGGCCCCCCGCCTGGATCGACTGCAGCGTCACGGGCGGAAACTGCTGCCGGCCTCGAAAGTGCTTCTGGAGCTGCTCCACCGTGGCTTGAAGACGCGTTTCCGCTTTGTTTCCCCATTCGTCGTTCCGCAGTCGGTTGAGGACGTGGCCGGCCACGCCCAACACCAGGCCCGCCAGCACGAGGATGATGGCGATGACGCAGAGAAGCTCGATCAAGGTCAAACCAGCGTGGGCTCGTCGGCGAAAGGGCTGCGTCATTTGCCCGTTTAGAGCCCGGTGCGCTTGGGTTGTCAAGCCCCTCCGATCCCGGCGCGTTGTTCTTGAGGATCGAGATCTCCCCAGAACAAGGAGGCGCCGGGAGGAAACGCTTTTTGGCCACGCAACCAAACAATGCCCCTGGTGTTGGATGAACTGTCGATGTTCAACACTTGTCGCAACCGATTATGAAGAAGTACTTCCTCGTTCTCCTGACGGCCGGCAGCGTCGTCCTGGCCCAGCAAAGCCCCGTGGCGAATCCAGCGGGCATGGCTCCACCGCAGGCTCGCCCCAGCCTGGCCACGCCTCAGCGCCACCACCAGGAACCCGGTGCGGTGGTCAGACCCAAGACCAATTTCCGCATCCGGCTGGAAATCCAGGAAGGCAAGGAGGCCCCCATGGAAATCAGCGTCGTCACCGCCGACGGCCGGGTCAAAACCCAGATGGTGAGCCCCAAAAAGACCGTCATTGACGATCGGGAAGTTCCTTCCACGCTGGACTTCACAGGCACGCTGACGGCGTTGGATTCGGATCAATGCCAGTTCAACCTGTTCCTCGGACGCACCATTCCCTATGTGACGGGCAGCCACAAAGGGCCGGACGGCAGATCCGTTTCGCAATATCAGCAGATGCAGGTGGGACTGGAAACCACCGTGATCCTGCAGGTGGGCAAGGCCCTGGTCGTCCAATCGGATCCGCTCCAGCAAGTCAAAGTAACCCTGGAACGAGTGCCGTGAAGCCCCGCGCCCCGCGCCGTCAACCGCGTGCGGCTTCGGCACGGTCTCTCGAGGCTTTGTTGACCCGGCCGGACGACTTACGCGCGGATTCAGAAACGATGTTGTCACCTGCACCGTTCTGGATTAGACTGCCTCCAACATGAAGCCCGATATCCTCAGGCAATACGTGGACCTCCGCAACTCGTTGGAGGCCGAACGGACCAAACTCCAGGCCCGGTTGAAGGAACTGGACGCCGCGCTGCAGCAGGCCGGATTGAGCCCGGCGCCCAACGCCCAAAGAAAAGCCGGCAAGCCCGCGCGAGCAAAAGCAAGCCGAACCGCCGTCAGAACGGCCCCGGCAAAACCCGGGCGCAAGAAAGGCAAGCTGAGCGCGGCGGGTCGCGCCGCGATCGTCGCGGCGCAAAAGGCCCGATGGGCCAAAGCACGGGCGGCCCAAGGGAGCAAGCCCGCCGCCCAAGCGCCCAAGGGCGTCGCCAAGCCCAAGCGCCGGACCATGACCCCGGCCGCCTTGAAAGCGCTGGCGGCAGCCAGGAAGGTCCGGCTGGCCAAGCTCGCGGCGGCGAAGGCGGCGCAGTAGCGCAGGGCCGGCGCGAGCGGACCGGCGCGGGGCAATCGCCAGGCCCCTGGCTGCCCCTTGGACCTCCAGACGCCCAGGCGACCCGGCGAACCAATGCCGTCAACCGAAAAGACGATCAGGGAAGATCTATGAGACTCACATTCCTCGCCCTTCTGGTCGCGCTGGCCTGCTCCAGTGGCTGCGTGACCAAGACGCCAGTCAACGATTCGGGGGTCAGAACCGGGAAGTCACGGACGGTCTGGTTTTGGGAAAAGGACTTCTGGGGCAGCAAGAAGTGAGGCGCGGTTCAGGCGCTCGCCGGCCCGCGTTTCAGACGGATCGCCGGAAGGAACGGCGCGAGGCGAAATCCTGCGCCCGGCCGTTCTCCGGGCACAATCCGTCCCAGACAACGTGAAGAGCAACGATCATTCCCGGGGCCCGGGCGAGGCCGCAGGGGGCGCTCCTGTCGAGCGCCAGCATGCCAGGAACCGAAGTCGCGTGGACAGCAGGGGCCGAGATCAGACGGGCTGGCTTCTGGCAAGGCCCATACGCGTCTGGCTCGCCGTTCTCTTTCTCTCATGGGGCGGCGGGGGCGCGCGGGCGGCATCAGGCAGCGCGCCCGGAAGCGACGGTTTTCAGCAGCGGTTTAGGAATCCGCCGACGGAAGCGCGCATCCTGAAGATCATCCATTCCTGGCCGGACCAACCCGAGGCCCAGGACTCGCTGATGACGCGGTTGACCACGCAGGGGTTTGGAGGAGTGGTCTGCAACGTTTCGTTCGATCGGTACCTGGAAAGCGACGCGAAATGGGGCGCGTTTGTGCGGGCAGTCACGCAGGCCAGAAAGAACGGGATGGCGCTCTGGCTTTACGACGAACGCGGGTATCCCTCCGGCAATGCGGGCGGGCTCACCTTGAAGGGCCACCCCGACTGGGAAGCCCGCGGCCTGCTCATCTCGGAACAGGAAACCAGGGGCGGTCCTCTGGCGATGGATTTGCCGCCCGGGCAAGTCGTGCTGGCGACCGCGTTTCCGGTCGGAGCCGCCGGCATCGATCTGTCCCACGCCACCGATCTCCGCCGCCAGGCGCGCGACCGCAAACTGACCTGGGAAGCCCCTCCCGGCCAGTGGCGGGTTCTGGGCGTCACCGAGGACCGCCTGTACGAAGGCACCCACGCGGAGGGCAACCTGGCCGAGAAGATGCCCTACCCGAATCTGCTCATGCCCGAGCCCACGGCGCGGTTCATCGAACTGACGCATCAGGGCTATGCCCGGCATCTCGGGAACGACCTGGGCCGCTACTTCATGGGGACCTTCACGGACGAGCCTTCTCTCATGAGCGTCTTTCTCAGGCGCATGCCCTACCGGGTGCTGCCGTGGGGGCCGAACCTGCCCGCCGAATTCAAGAAACGCCGGGGCTATAACCTGGAGACCGCCTTGCTGCCGGCGCTGATGACCGAGGCGGGCCCCGGCGCCGCCAAGGCGCGCTATGACTACTGGCAGACGACCGGCGAACTCGTGGCCGAAAACTTCTTTGGACAGATCCAAACCTGGTGCCGCCGGCACCGTGTGCCCTCAGGCGGGCATCTCCTGATGGAGGAGAGCCTGGTCAACCATGTGCCGTTTTACGGGGATTTCTTCCGATGTCTCCGGCGGTTGGACGCCCCGAGCATCGACTGCCTGACCAGCGTGCCTTCCGAGGTTCCCTGGCAGATTGCGCGGCTGGCGGCCAGCGCCGCGGAACTCGAGGGGCGTTCCATCGTGATGTGCGAGACTTCGGACCACGGGCAGGTCTATCGGCCCAAAGGCGATCGACGCCCCAAGCGCATCGTCACCGAGGCCGAGATTCGCGGCGCGTGCAACCGGCTCATGGTGTCGGGCGTCAACTGCATCACCAGCTACTACTCGTTCACCGACCTTTCCGATGAGCAGCTCCGGCGCCTGAACGAATGGGTTGGACGGTGCTGCGCCGCCCTGGCCGGCGGCCGCCAGGTGACGGACCTGGCCCTGCTCTACCCCGCGGAGAGCCTCTGGACGAAGTTCGTTCCCTCGCGCCACTGGAGCCAGGAGGCCGCGGTGGCCGCCCGGGTGGAGAACGCCTATCGGGCGGCGGCCGAGAGTCTCTTCGCGGAAGGACGCGATTTCACGATCGTGGACAGCCGGGCAGTCAGGGAAGCCAGGGTCGAGGCGGGCGCGCTGGCGCACGGCCCGTTGCGGTGGCGCGCGCTCGTGCTGCCCGGGACCGACACGCTGCCGCTGGCCGCCTGGGAAAACCTGGCGCGCTTCGTCCGCAGTGGAGGCGTGCTCGTGGCGCTGGGCTCGCTGCCGGCCAACAGCGAGAGCGAGTTTCCCAGCAGCCGGGTGGCGGCGCTGGCCCGCGAGGTGTTCGGCCCCGCCCAGCGCGAGCCGTTGGTTCACACCAACGCCGCGGGAGGCGCGGGCGTCTATCTGCCCGGCGGCTCGGAAGCGCTGCTGCCGTTGGTCCTGGGCAGCGTGATCGATCCGGACGTCAGGATCGCCCCGGCTCGCTCCCCGCTTCGTGTCACCCACCGGCGCATTGCCGGCAGTGAAGTCTTCTTTCTCG
>JAKLEJ010000034.1 GCA_022711695.1 Verrucomicrobiota bacterium
CAAAGGCTGGACGGCCTTTGCCACCTTTTCGGGACAGCCCATCCACGAGAATGCCGACAAGCTCTCGCTGATGCTGTTCGGCAACGGGCATCTTTGGCTGCCGGACTGCGAGGCGCGCTCCTCCGCAGCGCACGCCTTCTCCTCGGTAATCCAGAAGGAACTCAACCGCGAAACCCTCTGCCACAACACGCTGCTGGTGGACGGCCGGAGCCAGCGTTTTCCCGGCCGGCGTCTGGAGCTGGTGGATTTCGATGCCCAGCCGGGCGCCCAGCGGCTGACGATCGCCGACCTTGAAGGACGCCTCTACCCCGGCGTGCGCCAGATGCGGACCCTCATCGCGCGCCCGGGTTGGGTGCTGGACTTTTACCAGGCCCTTTCCGACACCGCGCACGATTACGCCTGGATGACGCACGTGGACGCCGAGCCGGCCGGCGGCTCGCTGACGCATTGGGCGCAGACGGCTCTTCCGGCCAAGGCGCCCTGGTCGTATTTGCGTGAGCCGCAGCGCGCCTCGGCTCCCACGGGGGCCTGCTGGGAGGCGTTCACGCGGGAGGGACACACGTTGCGCGTCGAACTCACGTCCGACGGCCCTGTCGAAGTCGTGCGCTGCGGTTTTCCGAGGGACGACACTCCCCACCCGGCCACGCTGCCCATGCGGCTCGTGGAATGTCGCCGGCCCGCTGCCTGGTTCCTGGCGGTTTACCGCTTCGCCCCCACCGCGGCGCCCTCGCTGGACGTGGAGGTCCGGCCCGCGGGAACGGAGCAGTGGGAAATCCGGACGCGCGAGGGCGGCCTCGACTCGAAACACAGGGTTCCGCGCCTGCCCTCGCGGCCCTGATGCCGGAAGGGGCGGCTGCTCGATTCGACGCGCGCAGCCCCGACCCATGATATGGCCCGTGTTCTTTCGCGAGGCCATCGTGCTGGGACGCGCATTCAGGCGCAAAACTGCGGCTCGACAGCCGCGACGGGATTGGGATGATTGACGGCATGAAGAGAATTCTGAGCCTGATGGCGGTCGCGGTTCTGGGCTGGCCGGCGGCTGGGGCCGAAAAGGCGCCGGTCCGTCCGAACGTGCTGCTGATTTGTGTGGACGACCTCAAGCCGGTGCTGGGCTGCTACGGCGACAAGACGATCAAGTCTCCGAACATCGACAAACTGGCCGCGCGCGGGCTGCGTTTCGAGAGAGCCTACTGCAACCAGGCGGTGTGCGCGCCCTCGCGCAACGCCCTGATGACCGGGCTGCGCTCGACCACGCTGGGGATTTACGACCTGGGAACCAACTTCCGCGAGGCCGCGCCCGACGCGGTCACCCTGGCCCAATACTTCCAGCAGCAGGGCTATCGCACGGAAGCCCTGGGCAAGATCTTCCATGTGGGCCACGGCAACCACGAGGACCCGGCTTCCTGGACGGTGCCGCACTGGAAGCCCAAGACCAGCGGCCTGGGCGGCGGCTACGCCCTCAAGGAGAATCGGCCGCCCCAACAAACCCGCGAGGAAGCCCGCTTCGCCAATGTGCCGGAAGCGGCCGCCTCGAAGCTGCCCCGCGGCGCGGCCACGGAAAGCGCGGACGTGCCCGACAACACCTACGCCGACGGCCTGATCGCCGACGAGGCCATCCACCGCTTGAACGTGGTGAAGGCCAACCCGGCCAAACCGTTCTTCATGGCGGTGGGCTTCCACAAGCCGCATCTGCCGTTCGTGGCGCCGAAGAAGTACTGGGACCTCTACGAGCGGGCCTCGTTCGAGCCCGCCAAGCTGCAAAAGCCGCCCGAGGGGGCGCCGCCTTTCGCCCCGACCACCTGGGGGGAATTGCGGCAGTACAGCGACATTCCCGAAACCGGCCCGCTCACGCCCGAGCAGCAGCGCCACTTGATCCACGGATACTACGCCGCGGTCAGCTACATGGACGCCCAACTCGGGCGCGTCGTCCAGGAATTGGACCGCCTTGGCCTCGGGACGAACACGATCATCGCGCTGTGGGGAGATCACGGCTGGCACCTGGGCGATCACGGCATGTGGTGCAAGCACAGCAATTACGAGCAGGCCAATCGCATTCCCCTGATTGTTTGCGCTCCGGGTGGCAAGCCGGGCGCAAGAACGGGGGCCCTGGCCGAGACGGTGGATCTCTACCCGACGCTCTGCGAGTTGGCGGGGCTGCCGATTCCCCAGGGGCTGGACGGCGCCAGCTTCGCCGCCGCGCTCCGGAATCCGCTTACGGCCAAAACCAAGGAAGCCGTGTTTCACGCCTATCCGCGCTCTCCTCGCCTCCAGGGCGAGTTGGTTGGCCGCGCGGTTCGCACCGAGCGCTACCGCCTGGTGGAGTGGAAGAAACCCGGGGCCCCGGCCGACACCGCCATCCTGGAGCTCTACGATTATCAGACCGATGCCGAGGAGACGCGGAACCTGGCCGCGGACAAGCCCGGCGTGGTCAGCCACCTGCGCGGCTTGCTGGCGGCGCAGCCCGAGGCCAAACCGCAGATCAGGGCCAAGGCTGCGACCCCCGCGAGCGGCCCGAAAACGGACCGCGCCGCCCTGTTCGCCGCGCGGGACCGGGACGGCGACGGGCGCCTGACGCGCGAGGAATTCCTGGCCAACCAGCCCGATCCGGCCCAGGCCCCGAAACGATTCGAGGCGTTCGACACGGACAAGGACGGCGTCCTGAGCCGCGAGGAGTTCATCAACATGGGGGCGCCGTCCAAGCCTTCGCGACTCATTCTACGATAGGCGGCGCGCGCCGAAAGACGGCTTTCTCCGACGCGGTCCGCGCACAGCCCATGAGGGAACCGAAGGCGCTCATCCTGATGTATCACCGCATCGGTCGGGTGCGGCGCAAGAGCATCGTCCCGGCGCAGTACGTCACGGCGGGGGCGTTCAGCCGGCACCTGCGGCTGCTGCGCCGGCTGGGCTTCGAGGGGGTCTCGCTGGCGCGGCTGAAGGACGGGTTCGAGGAGCGCGCTCCCCTGCCCGCCCGGCCGGTGGCGATCACCTTCGACGACGGCCAGCGCAATTTCCACACCGGGGCGCTGCCCGCGCTGCGCGCGCAGGGCCTGCCCGCCACCGTCTTTCTCGTGTCCAACCACATCGGCGGGAGCAATGTCTGGGACCAGGCCGACGGCGACGTGAGCGAGCCGCTGATGACCGACGCGGAGATCGACGAGTGCGCGGCCGCGGGGATCGACTTTGGCTCGCACACGCGCAGCCATCCCCATCTGCAATCCTGTTCGCCCGAGCGGCGCTGGGAGGAGATCCGCGGGTCCAAGGAGGCGCTCGAAGAGCGGTTCGGGCGGCCGGTGGATTTCTTCTGTTACCCCTACGGGCACGGGGTGGAGGAATGCCATGAGCTGGCCCGCCGGGCGGGCTACCGGGGAGCGACCGGCTGCGGCAAAGGCTTCAACGACTCCGCCACCAATCCGTATGCCTGGCGGCGCATCTTCATCCGCAGCGACACCTTCGCCCCGATCTTCGTCTATAAGCTCTGGCGGGCCCTGAAACGCAACCGCTGACCTGCCCCCCATGAACATCCTTCATGTCGTCTCCTCGGACCGGAAGATCTCCGGGGTCGAGATCTACCTCATGACGCTGGGGCGCGAGTTGGCGGCCCGGGGAGATCGCGTCCTGTTCAGCACGTTCGAAGGCCGGGGCTTTGGCGATCATCTGCGCCGGGAAGGCTTCGAGGTGCGCCCGGTGCGCGTCCGGTTCAAGGTGGACCCGATCGCGCTCGGGCGTTTGATGCGCCTGTGCCGCTCCGAGCAAGTGGATGTCATCCACACCCACCTCTCCACCTCGAGCGTGATCGGCACCTTGGCCGGACGTCTGGCGGGCGTGCCCTGCGTTTCCACGGTGCACGGTCTGAACCGCAAGTGGTCGTTCCTGCTGGCCAACCGGATCATTGCCGTGTCCGAAGCCGCCCGGGCGAACCTGCTTCGCCAAGGGGTGTCCGAAAGCAAACTCGCGCTGGTGCGCAACGGCGTCCCTTGCGCGGCGCTTCGCCGCCGGGCGCTGCCGCGCGCCGAAGCCCGGCAGCGCCTGGGCCTGCCGCAGACGGGGCCGGTGATGGCAACGGTGGCCACGGTCGTGCCGGCCAAGGGACACGCCTGCGCGCTCGAGGCCCTGGGACGGCTCAAGAACCAGTGGCCCGATTGGCGCTACCTTGTCGTGGGAGACGGTCCGGCGCGGCCCGAACTCGAAGCGGCCGCGCAAGCGCTTGGGATTGCCGACAAGGTGCTGTTCCTGGGCGCGCGGGACGACGTGCCCGAGATTCTGAGCGCCTGCGACCTGTTTGTATTTCCGTCGTGGCGCGAGGCCCTGCCGCTGGCGCTGCTCGAGGCCATGGCCCTGGGTCTGCCCGTGGCCGCCTCCGCCGTCGGCGGGATTCCCGAAGTGGTCACCCCGGAAACCGGACGGCTGGCGCCGGCGCAGGACGCCCCGGCGTTGGCGACAGCCATCCGGGAAATCCTCGCCGAACCTGCGCGGGCTTCCGCCATGGGAGAAGCCGGACGTCGCCGGGCGGAGGAGCACTTCGACCTCACGCGGATGGTCGATGGCACCCGGCGGGTTTACGAGGAGCTTTGCCGGAGGTCTGGAAAGCCTGCCTGACCGCACCACCACTCGTGGGCGGACGAGGCGACGGCTCTATTTCTTCGGGTCCGCCGGCTTCTTTTCCTGGGTCTGCATCACCAGTATCCAGTCGCCTTCGGCGGGGGTGGGAAACTGGCAGGTCTTCTCGGTGACCACGGCGACGGCGGGACTTTTCTCTCCCGTGCGCGGATTCCACCAGCGCACCTCGGGCGAGGGCGGCAAGGCGTCCAGCATCACTTCCACGGTGCGTTCCTCGGGCACGTAAACGAGGGTCAAGTCTTTCTTCACCGAGCGGGCGGCGGCGATGTAGCGGCGCGGGCTCTGGTTCCCGGGATTATTGGCGATGGCCGAGGGCAATGGCTGGAGCCGCCAGAAATCGAACGAGGTGAAGAACGCGTAGAGATTGGTCATTTGTTCGGCCACCGGCAGGGTCAGGGCTTTCTGCCAGGCCATGGGGACGCCCGCGCCGGGGTGGTCGGTGGGCTCCCGGGTGCCGTCGTCCCATCCCCACACGCCGTGTCCGCCGTAGCTGACGCCCGCCGTGGGCGCGTTCAGGAGCGACCAATAGAGGGTGCGCCGGGTCAGGTCGGCCGCGATGGGCTTCTTGCTCTGGTAGGCGGTGTGGCCTTCGTAAGGCGGCTCCAGGTTGATGAACGGGCGATGCGGCGTGTTGGTCCAGTCGCGGGTCATCGGCCCGTCGGTCAGCCAGCGCAGGTGATCGTCGCCGTCGCCGTGCCCGCTCTGGTACCCGATCACGTTCAGCCAGGGCTCGCTCTTGAATTCGAACGCGTTCCAGTGCCGGCCCTGGGGATGGAGCGAGACGGGGGCGTGCGGGATATCCCCGAACACCGCCCGGCCGATGCGCTTCCATTTTTCGCCTTCGGCGCCGAAGTAATGGCCGTCGCCGGGCAGAATCCAAAGCACTTGGTGGGCCTGCCATCGAGCGACCATGTAGCGGGCCAGGAGAATGGCCTGGTCCTCAGGGAGGGACCACCCGGGGTTGATGGACGGATTGCTGCCGTAACCGATGGCCCAAAGCAAGACCGGCACATTCAACAGCCCCGCCTGGTTCACCGCATCCGCCTTGGCGTCCAGCCTCTGAAAGAACGCGGGGTTGATCTCGATCTTCTCGCGGCCACTGAAGGCCAGTTGTTTGTTCCGATCGCCGCCGGGCGCGGCGCGCCACTGCGTGGCCACCCATTGGACGGCGCTGAACTTCTGCCTCGCCCGCTCCTTCAGGTAGAGCGCCCACTCGGCGTCGTCCGAAAGCAGCGCCCCGTTCCAGGCGGTGTCCGCCAAAAAGAAGAAGGGCTGGCCGTCATCGTGCTGAAAGGAGAAGCCCTCGTCGGAGACCTTGATTGGGCCGTGCGCTTGGAAGCGGCTTTGGCCCGTGGGAGCGACGCAGGTGAAGCTGCCGGCCTTGCCCTGGAGCCCGGCGTTGGCGGTGTCCGAACAGGCGGTGACATAAGACCACTGCCCCTCCTGGTTGGGCGCGAAGCGCACCCGCCAGGTCTGGCCGCCGTCCCAGAACCCATAGACCCGCACCGGGGCGCCCTTGGGCGGGGTGAAGACCACGCTGAGGCTGGCCTCCTGGGCCGGGTTCTTGTAGGCGGCGGCGCTTTCGAAGCTCGCTTCGAATCGGCCCCAGCGCGGCACGTCGGCCGCCAGGACCGGCCCGACCTGAACGGTCAACGTCAACGCCAGGGCGGCAAGCGCGCGGCAGAGGGAATATTTCGGAAAGGTCTGTGTCATTGGCGCAGTAATCATGGCTCGGATGCAAGCGTCTCGTTCGCACCCATGAAAGCGAAAAGCCGGGGCAGTGTCAAACCCCTGAATCTGCCGAATCCGCGCGACAGTCACCCTGTCGGAGCAAGCTCAGGCGTTCTCGAAAGCGCCGGCAACTGTCCGAGAGCGAGGCGGATTCGAGGATCTAAGATTCGGGATTTCAGATTTCGGAGGCCAGCCTGCGTGCGACACGGATTCAAAACAGGGTTGCATCGAGGGCCGGAATCGCGCACAAGCGGTCCAGACAGGCATGAGCGGCGCAGCGCACAAGACCATCGCGAAGCGCTTCGCGGAGGCCGGCCCGACACGGATCGGCCTCGAGCGCGCAGGCGGGCGGGTCTCCTTTGTCGCCCGGTTCGTGCTGAACACTCCGAACCCGCTTCCGACCGAACCGGTCTCCTTCCGCGCATGAAAAAGCTCTTCCGCACCCTGACAATCCTGTTCTGTGCGCTAGCCCCGGCGTCCGGCGCCAAGGCCGCTTCCAGCGTCGCCGCTCCCCCGGTGATCATCTTCGACACGGACATGGGGTCGGACGTGGATGACGCCGGCGCGCTGGCGCTGCTGCATCGGCTCGCCGACCTCGGAGAAGTCCAGCTCGCCGGGGTGATCTTCAGCTCCGGAAAGAATCGTTTCGGGGTTGGGGTCTGCGACGCGATCAACACGTGGTACGGTCGCGGGAGCCTGCCATTGGGCCAGTATCAGCGCGAGGACATCGGCGACCCGAACAACCTGTATTCGCGCCAGATCGCGACCGCCACCAACGTGTATCGGCACGATGTCATCGACCGGGCCCCGGACCTGGTGACGGTTTACAGGGAGCTCCTGCGCGCCGCGCGAGAGGGTTCGGTGACGATTCTGACGGTGGGCCACCCGCATGGTCTGGTGTGGCTGATGCGCGACACCGAGGGCGCCCGCCTGGTGACGAACAAAGTCTCGCGATGGGTGGCCATGGGCGGCACACCGGAACAGCCGGGCCGGGATTGGAACCTGGGCGAGAACGGAACGGGCGCTTACATGGACGAACTGCTGGCAAACTGGCCCACCAAGGCCTATTTCTCTCCCGTGGGCGAAACCGTGATCACCGGCAACCGCAAGCTGCCCGCCACCCCGAAGAACAACCCGGTGCGCGAGGCGTATCGGCTCTGGAACAACGCGATCGAGAAAGGCCGATCGAGCTGGGACCAGGTGGCCGTGCTCTACGCGGCCCGGCCGCAGCTTTTTGAAACGCAGCCGGGCAGGATGCGCCACACCACCGGGCCGAACGTGGTCTGGGAACCCAAAGCCGCCGGCGCCATGCATTACCGGGTCCTGCCGAAAATCTCCGAGGCGGCCCTGGCGGAAACGATCGAGGACCTGATGGCGCAGCCGCCCAGGAAGGGCGGCTGGTGACGAACCGCTTCGGCGTCCTGCGGGGACGACCGAAACCGTCTTACTGACCCTTGACGATGCCGAGAAGCTCGACGTCGAAAATGAGGGTGGCGTTGGGGCCGATCTTGCCGCCCGGAGCGCGCTCGCCGTAGGCCAGCTTGGCCGGAATGAACACCTGCCACTTGTCGCCTTCCTTCATCAACTGCAGCGCCTCGGTCCAACCCGAAATCACCTGGCCGACGCCGAACTCGGCCGGCTCCTTGCGCTCGACCGAACTGTCGAAGACCGTGCCATCCACCAGGGTGCCGTGGTAATGCACGCGGACGGTGTCGGTGCTCTTGGGGGTATTGCCCTTGCCGGCCTTGAGGACCTTGTACTGCAGGCCGCTGGGCAACACCTTGACGCCTTCCTTCTTCGCGTTCGCCGCCAGGAAGGCCTCGCCTTCCTTGAGGTTCTTGTCGCCCTCCTCCTTCTGTCGGCTCTTGGACTTCTCCATCATCTTGGTCTGAAACGCCGTCATCGTTTCCCTCATCTCAGCCTCGGTCAGGGCGGTCTTGCCGCTGAACCCGTCGGCCAACCCCGCCTGGAGGGTCTTCATGTCCACTTCAATGCCCTGGCGCTTGAGCACGCCGGCAATGTCCGCGCCGATGCAGTAGCTGACGCGGGATTTCTCCTCTTTGAGGTCGGGCCGGTCTTCAGCGCCGTTGGAGGAGAATAGGAGCCCGGTGGCCATGAACGCGATTAGATATGATTTCATTAATAATGTTGTTTGCCGACGCCCGGTTTGGGCGGTGGCAGGCGCGAACGGTAGCATTCGCCGAAGCGAGGTCAAGGATTCAGGAGCTTGACGCCAGGCTTGCTGGCCCATAACATTCTGCTTGAGTCACTTGCGATATAGCCCCAGATGAATGCCACGAACCTGGCCCCCGCCGCTTGCGAACCAGCCGAGTCTCGCAACTCCATACACCTGAACCGACCGCCTGCGTCCACACACAGGTGCTGGGGGCCACCAATGCTTGGGATGGTGTTGCTGCTGGCCCAGGCTGGCGCGGCCGCGCAACTCGTGGTGTTCGATTTTGCGCGGGACCTTGGCGCCACCCAGAAGGTGGCCCAGTTGACGACGGTCACGCCGTTGCGGGCTGCGCTCTCGACTGCCGCCTGGGATGGGGTCGAGGAATCGGCTCGAGCCGTCGCCTGGCAGACGGCCACGCCCGGCAACTATTTCCGTTTCTCCTTTGCCGTGGAAGAGGGGTATGTGCTGGACATCGCCAGCGTGCAGTTCGACTACCTGAGCCAGCGAACCAGCGGCTCCGCCTACGGTCCCACGCAATACGAGGTTCGGCTCGGCACCAACGGCGGCGCCTTCCGCAGTCTGTCGGCGGGGTGGCAATCGCTTTCGGCCGACGGCGCCTGGCATCGCGGGGTGCTGGCGTCCAACGGCGGGATTCCGACGACCAACCTGAGCGGGTATGTCACCCTCGCGCTGGCGGGCCGGGGCGCAGCCGACCGGCCGTCCCGCTGGTATGTCGATAACCTCATCGTGTCAGGGCAGGTCCGGACAAAGGCCCCGGCGCCTACGCAGCCCCGGCTGACGGGCTTCGAGCCTCAGGACAAGGTGCGCCTGAGTGGAGTCACCGCCGGCCAGTTCTACTCGCTGCAGTACGCCACGGACCTGGCTTCGGAGTGGAGATGGCACACCGACGCGGCCAACCTGACCTCGGCTGGTTCGGAGTTGGTGGCCGACATCCGGAGCCTCGAAGGCCCGTCGGTGTTCGTTCGCGGAGTGACTTCGTTCGGACGCCTGCCCTCCGTCGATCTGGGCGGGTTCTGGCGTGTGACCACCACCAATGCCCCCTTTGGAAGCGGGGTCCTTGCGTTCGATCAGGCCGGGACCGGCATGGCCTTCGAAGGACGCCTGCTGGGAGAGATCAAGGACAACACCTTCACGGTGGCGGAAAACGGGGCCACGTGGATGACGGGGTCCGTGACCGGGGACACCCTGCGCGGACGCTACACCTCGCCGCTTTCGGGCATGGCCGGGACGAACGATTTTGTCGCGGTGCGCTACACCGGCCCGATGTACGACGTCTGGCAGGGCCCCCGCCCGCTGACGGCCAGCCAGTACTACGACCCGGGCGCCAACGGCTACACCCGGATCGGACAGGCCAGCACCACCGCGACCTTCACCGTGAGCCAGCCCTACCTGGCGGTGTGCGCCAACACGCCGACACCCATCGACGCGATCGAGGGGCCCGAAGGAGGGTTCGTGCATGACGCGACCGTGCGGTCGAACTGGATCGGCAACGCCAGCGCGCCAGACCTGCTCAAAGGCGCTGCGGACTCGAGGGCGGCTGCCGTTGGCAGCGTTTATTCCGGCCAGCTCTACCGCGGTTATGCCGCTTTTGGCCCGGTGAGCTGGGCGTCGGTGACCGTGCGCCTCGGGGACCCGAACGTGGCAGCGGCCGGCCCCCAAGAGCCCATCCCGACCAACCTGCTGCAACAGGTCTTCTATCTGGAACGCGACTCGAATGGCGCCGTGCCGGCGAGCGAGGCCGAGATCGCGCTTGTGTTCGAGCCCGGCGGGGTGGCCCAACTCTACGTGGCCGAGCCCGACTATGCCTATCCCTACCGGGGCTCTTACACCTACACCAACGGGCAGCTCTCGCTGAAGTTCACCGACGCCGACTTCAACCCGGACGTGAAGTTCGCGCTGAACCTGACCAGCCCGAAGGTGAACATGCCGTTCGACGTGTTCACGCCGGGCACGGCCGGGCCGTCGGTGTGGCGTCGCGAAGCGGGCAGCCTGGCGCACACGATGTGGATGATCTTCGTGGGGGCCACGGTCAACGAGCAGCTTTCCGTCAGCCAGGGGATCGGGCGGGCGCGCGCCTACGCCGAGGCGGTGCTGGCGCTCACCAGCCGGCGGTCGCCCAAACAGACACCCGAGTATCCCCTGCTCCTGAGCAGTGAGCCGTTGCGCAACGGCGTGCGACTCACCTACGATTTCGGCGACTGCAAGATCACCACCATGGACGTGGACCTGGTGGGCCGGACGGCCGCCCCAAACAGCGCGCCGCTGGGCACCTCCTCGCTCTACGGCGATCCGCGTGTCCACCTCAATGTCACCGCCGGACTCGACGGCAGGTCGGACCCGGCTCGCAAGACCGCCCTGCTGATCCTGCCCTTCTACACCAAGCGCACCCTCTCGCGGGACCCGCACAATCCCGCCTCGGTGGTGGACGACGATCAAGCCGCGCTCGGGATGGACGGGATCGCCCAGAAGCTGGCCGCCAAAGGCTACGAGGTGCGATGGCTGCGCGATGAAGAAGCGAACGCGGTCAACTTGATCCGGGAGCTGATGCTTTCCCCGGGGCTCATCTACGTGAGCTCGCACGGCTGCGAGGACGGCCGGGTGTCGATCGGGACCTACGTCGGCACCGAGAAGCTCGAGGACGCCGCAAGGGCGGAGTACCAGCGCCAGAAAGACCTGCTGGCGGCAGCCGGCTACATGGACCTCGTCATGCACGAATACAACGGCCAGGGCCCGTTTGGCTACACCGCGCTGGCCAACGGCATGACCAAGAAGTACAAGCTGGCGCTGGTGGGAATCAAGCCGGCCTTCTGGGATTGGCTGCGCCAGCGGGGCGCCAACTTCAGCAGCAGCCTCGTGTATATCGGGGCGTGCCAAACCAGCGAGACTCCCTCGCTGCGCGACACCATCCGCGCCCGGGCGCACTTCTCCTTCGGCGGCGACGTCTCGCTGGGCACGGTCGGGGCGGTGGGGCGCTACCTCGTCGAAAGCCTCGTGCGCAAGACCCGCACCGCCGAGGAAACCCACTACAACCTGCGCCGGGTGGTCAACACCCACCAGATGATCTACGCCGAGGACGCCCAACTGAACGGGTTCACCGACTGGGGCGACGGCTCCACTCTGGCCGCCCACTTCCACGGCTACGCCACCCTGGGACCCAACAGCACCTCCGGGCCCGACGGCATCATGGAATACACGGACCACGGCTGGCTGGGCGCGGCCGCCGATGGCAAGGTCCAGGCCGGGGACGTCTGGTGGGTGCTCTTCGCCAGTCGCTGGGGACAGAACGCCCGGGGCGGGGCCGATGCCGTCATGCGCTGCTGGGAGCTATTCTATCGTAACGGCCAAACCGGGGGGTTGGGCGAGATCTTCTGCCAGAACTGCGCGCCGGGTGGCTCCCCCAACCAGGACGAAGTCGCCTACGCCCTCTACCTCCTGACCGGCCAGTGGGAACTGCCGTTCACCGGCATCGCCGCCCCCCGCTGGACCCTGAACGACAGCGCGCCGTAGGCAGGCGCGCTGGGGCAAGTGTTAGCGATTGGCGGTCAGGCGAGCGACACCCCGGCGGTCAGCAAGACCGGGAGTCGGATTCTTCCACGACGACGTCTCCTCGAACGATCTTGTCTCCTTAGATCCACCGAAGTCGGGCAAGGAAGTCCGAGACTCTTTGCAAAGGAGGGTTCGGAGGCGACCGGTTGACCCGTCTGACGCCTGGGAAGGCGCTCACCCGCATTGAATTTTCCCGGGCGCTCCTGCGTCCCAGTTGTCGCTAACCGCTGAATCATGACGCAAGCATTTCACCTTGCCACGGCCGGAATAGTTCGCTGCCTGCTGACCGCCGTCTCGCTCTGGGCCGCGCCGGGAGGTTTCGGCGCGGAATCGGGCGGTTCCCTTCCCGCCGCCGGAACGAACCGCGCAATTGCCGCCGGCGCGACGAACGCCGCCGCCAGCGCCGCCGGCGCCATCGCTCTGTCCAACCTGGCCGTGAGCGCCCAGGCGACCAATGCCGCCTCGACCAACGCCAATCTCCGCTACACCAGCGGCTGGGGACAGAAGCTCAAGGACGCCGGGGCCACCGGGCTGGTGCAAATCGCCCTGTCTGTCTTTGGCGCCGGGTTTGTGTTCGAGCGGCTGTTCCGGCTGCGCCGCAAGTTCGTCGTGCCGGAGGGCCTGGCCGACCAAGCCCGCGAGCTGTGGGCGGCGGGCAAGTTCGGGGAGCTGGAGAAACTCGGCGAAACCGAGCCCAGCACCCTGGCCCGGGTCATTTCATTCATCGCCAGGAACCGCCATTCGCCGATGCTGGAGGTGTCGGAGATCTGCGGCGACCTGGTCACCCGCGAACTCAGCAATCACTATCAGAGAGCCTACCCGATGGGGATTGTGGCCACGCTGGAGCCGCTGCTGGGGTTGCTGGGCATGATCCTGGGGATGATCCGGACGTTCGAGACGGTGGCGCTGGCCGGGGCGCTGGGCGACGCCACCCAGTTGGCCTCGGGCATCTCCGAGGCCCTGGTCACCACCGGGCTGGGCCTGGCCATCGCCATCCCCTTCCTGGCCTTTTATCACCTCTTCAAAATGAAGACCGCCGGCTTCGGCGCGCTCCTGGAGGAAGAGGTCACCAGCCTGCTCAGCGAGTGGCTGATGCGCAAGGATGACCGGAGGCAACCCACCCGCTGACCCGCCCTCATGCGCACCCGGAAGCCCGAAGAAGAGCCGTTCGAGATCATGCTCATCCCGATGATCGACTGCATGCTGGTGATCATCATCTTCTTCCTGGTGGCCACCACCATCAAGAGCCGCGAGAAGGAGCTGCCGCTCGACCTGCCCGAATCGGCTGCCGCTCCCATCCTCGATCAGCCCCCGGATCTGTTCGTGATTGGCGTGGACAAGGAAGGCCGGGCCTACCTCAGCTCCGGGGACCGGATCGAGCCGGTGGACACCGAGCGTCTGCACCAGCGCCTGCGCGAGGTCGCGAAGCTCAACCCGAGCCAGCGCATCCGCGTGGATGGCGACCGTAACACTCGCTTCGAGGACATCATCCATATCCTCGATCTCTGCCAATTCGAGGGATTGAAGAATGTCGGCCTCCACACCAGACGCCAAACCGCGCGGTGAGGCGAGCGCGTCTCCGGCAGGCGCCAGGCCGGGCGGCCGCAAAGCCCCGCCGCGTCGGGCCCTGCCCGCCTGGTGGATCATGTCCCTGGGACTCCACGCCGTGGTGCTGGGCTGGCTGGTCCTCTTCTCGCCGGTGCGCGTCATCAACCTCGACCGGATCAAGGCCGAGTTTACCGCGGGCACCAGCCGAATTCGCCAGGTCATCGAGGAAATGCGCGAGCGCCAGGCCGACCGGCTGGCCGACAGCGTCCGATCGTTGCAGGAGGTGCAGCGGGAATTGGCCGAACTCGAGGCCATGAAGGCCACCCAGTTCGTCCAATTCGCCGCCGAGTTCGCCCGCGAGGCGCCCAGCCTGGCCGAGCAGGCCCAGGCGGCCGCCGCCCGGGCGCAGGCCGAGGCGCAAGCGCTGCAGGCCGAAGCCCAGGCCCACATGGCCGGCGCCCGGGGAACCTGGAGCGCCGATGATCTCAAGGCCCTGGCCGGCGCCCAGAAGAAGGCGGTCGATGCCCAGGGCCGCGCCGGCCAGTCCATGGAACGGGCCTTGCAGGCGCTGACCATGAGCGAAGCGGGGATGGCCTCGGCGCGCCAGGCGCAAGCGGACGCCGGAGAAGCCCAGCGCCGCGCCGAGCAGGCCCAGAACCAGACCGTCGCCCTGCGGGAGGAATTCCCCTGGCAGCGGGATCACGCCGCTTCCCGGCAGCGCGAGGTCGAGCGCGCGCTCGAATCCCAGAACCGCGCCGGGACGGAACTCTCCGGCGGAAGAACCAACCTGGCGACCGCCAGCAACGAACTGGGAGCGGCGGAGGCGGGGCTCAAGCTGGCCTCCGCCGAGGCCTTCTCCGCGCGCCAGCAGGCCGATGGCCTGAAAGGGCAAGCCGTGCAGGCCAGGGCCGAGTACGACCGGCTGGACGCCAAGGATCCGAACAAGAAGACCGCCCGGGAGGCGAGCGCGGCCGCGCAGAAGCAAGCCGACGCCGCCGCCAGGGACGCCAACCAGGCGGAAAACAAGGCGCGCTCCGCCAAAGGCCGGCTGGAGTCGGCCCAGCGCCGCCTCGAGCAGGCCCGCAACCAGGCGCAG
>JAKLEJ010000340.1 GCA_022711695.1 Verrucomicrobiota bacterium
GTTGTGAGGCCAGCCCAGCCAGGTGGCCTCGTGGGGTTCCCATTCCGCCGGCATCGAGAAGCCGAGGTCCGCCGGCGCGGAGAGGGCAGGGGAGTTCCGTGACGACATAGGCGATGAGGGCGGGTCTGCCCGCCTGCTGACGGATCTGTTCCTTCTTTTGTTCGAGTTCCTGCTGGAGCTTTCTGCGGTCCGTCGCCAGTTGCTCGCGCGTCTTCTCCAGGGCTTCGAGGTCCCCGCCGGCTTCGGCGGCGGCGATGGCGCTCTGGAGCGCGATTTCGCGCTCGGCGATGCGGGCCTTGTAGCGGGCGTCCAGCTCGCCGAGGGCCTTCTTTTGCTCCGACGTGAGGGCGCGCGCGGGCGAGGTCTTGCCCAGCCGCTCCATGGCCAGTTCGTAGGCGGTCTTCATGCGGGGCTTCGGCGCGGCTAGCCGAGAATGCGGCGGCCTTCGTCGAGGAAGATGCCCTTGAAGTTCATCTCGAGGGCCTGCGGGTTGGTGGCCTTGCTCAGGGCTTCTTCCTTGGTGATCTTGCCCTGCATGTGGAGGTTGTAGAGCGCCTGGTTGAAGCTCTGCATGCCGTCCTCGGTGCCGGTCTCGATGGCCGCGGAGAGCTTGTCCAGCCGGTTTTCCTCGAGGAGCTTCTTGACGATGGGGGTGTTGATCAGCACCTCCTGCGCCACGGTCACCTTGTTGTCCACGGTGTGGACCATGCGCTGGGTGACAATGGCCATCAGCGTGCCGGCCAACTGGCGGCGCACCTGCTCGCGGTCGTCCGCCTTGTAGAAATCCAGGATGCGGATGACGGCCTGCGAGGAGTTGGTGGTGTGCACGGTCGAGAGCACCAGGTGCCCGGTGTCCGAGGCGCTCATGGCCGCGCCCAGGCTGGTGGCGTCGCGCATTTCGCCGATCATGATCACGTCCGGATCCTGCCGGAGCACGTTGCGCAGGGCGGTGTGAAAGCTCCCCGTGTCCAGGCCCACCTCGCGCTGCTCGATGATGCATTGGTTGTCCTCGAAGACGTATTCGATGGGGTCCTCCATGGTGATGATGTGCCGCCGCTGGTGCGCGTTGATGTGCTCGATCATCGCCGCCAGGGTCGTGGATTTGCCCGAGCCGGTCGTGCCGGACAGAAGCACGATGCCGCGGTGGGCTTCGGCGAACTCCTTGAGCTTGGGGACGATGCCCAACTCCTCGAAGCCGGGCACCTGCGTCTTGACGTAGCGCATCGCCAGGCACATCTCGCCGCGCTGCTGGAAGAGGTTGGTCCGAAACCGGCCGACTCCCGGCAGGTAATAAGAGAAGTCCACCTCGCGGTCCTCTTCGAACCTCTTTTTGGCGTGCTTGGGCACGATGATCTCGGCCACATCCTCCATCCATTCGTTGGTCGGAGCGGGCGCCTCGATGTTCACCAGTTTGCGGTTGATCCGGAAAACGATCGGCACCCCCACCTTGATGTGAAGGTCCGAAGACCCGGCTTCAACGGCCAGGCCCAGTATCCGATGGAACATTTCCTTGGTCCCTGTGGTGTCTCCCATGGCAGTAATGATCTGATTGTCAGGTTGTGGCAAGCGCCAGGCGGTTCAAACGCGCCTGGGTTTGCCGCGAAAGGTCTGTGAACAGCAGGGCCACCTGGTAGCCGCTGTGCCGGGTTCCGTGGCAGGCCACCACCACGCCGGTGCAGCGAACCTGGCGTCCGCCGGCGGACGACTCGAGCGTCATCGTCATCTCCGTCCACTCCCCGATGGGCGTGGCCGACCGAAACTCGATGCCGTTCTTGCGAAGGTGAAAGCAGCCCGCCGGCAGCGGCGCCGCCTTCGGCTCGCAGGCCGCCAGGAGGGGCGAGGCCGGCCTTGCGACAGCGGTTCGCGCGCTCATATGAGAAAGCTTAACACGAAGGCCATCCGAGTCAACGGCAACTCACCATTCGATGACGGCCGCGCCCCACGTCAGGCCTGCGCCGAACGCCACCAGCATCACCAGGTCGCCCCGCTGGAGGCGGCCGCTGCTCACGGCTTCATCGAGGGCGATGGCCACCGAGGCCGCCGAGGTATTGCCGAATTTTTCGAGGTTGATGAACATCTGCTCGGGGGTGGCCCCGAGCCGCTCGCCCACCGCGTCGATGATCCGCCGGTTGGCCTGGTGGGGGATGATGCACTTGATCTGGCTGATGTCGATCTCGCAGCGCCGCATGGCTTCGGTGGCGGCGGTGCACATGGCGGTCACGGCGTTCTTGAAGACCTCCTTGCCCTCCATCTGCAGGTAGTGCAGCCGCGAGACTACCGTCTGCATCGAGGCGGGATGGAGGCTGCCGCCTCCGGGCATGCGGATCAGGTTGCTCTTGGCGCCATCGGCGCCCATGCGCACCGTCAGCAGCCCGTGCGCGTTGGGCCGGTTCTGTAGCACCGCGGCCCCGGCCCCGTCCCCAAACAGCACGCAGGTGTTGCGGTCCTGCCAGTTGACGATCGACGTGAGCTTCTCGGCCCCGATGACCAGCACCGTGTTGTAGGTGCGGGACATGATGAACTGCTGGCCCACCTCCAGGCCGTAGATGAACCCCGAGCAGGCGGCTTCGAGGTCGAAGGCGGCGGCGCGCTTGGCCCCGAGCTTCTGCTGCACCAGGCAGGCCGTGGCCGGGAAGCCCATGTCCGGCGTGATCGTGGCCACGATGATCAGATCCACCTGCTCGGCGGCCACCCCGGCCCGCTCCAGCGCGGTTCGCGCCGCCTTCGCGGCCAGGTCCGAGGTCGCCTCCTCGGGGGCGGCGATGCGCCGCTCGCGGATGCCGGTGCGGGTGACGATCCACTCGTCGGAAGTCTCGACGATCTTCTCCAGGTCGGCGTTGCGCAGGACGCGCTCGGGCAGATAGGAGCCCACCGCGGCGATGGAGCAGGTCTGGCCCTGGAAGTTGTGGCTGGCCCGGGGATTCTTGAAATGCGGAGCGGGGGCGGATTTCATTTGGATGCGAAAGCGGGCCCGGCCTGCAACGTCTCCGGGGAGGGCTGGGCGCAGAGTTTGTCGAGCTTCAGGTTGGCCGTGGCCACGTCCTGCTGAATATGCTCGGAGAGGTGATGGCTCAGGGCTTCGGCGGTGACGCTGATGGCGTTCTTGATGGCGTTGGCGCTGGCGGAGCCATGGGCGATCATCACCGAGCCGTTCAGGCCCAGGAGCGGGGCGCCCCCGATGTTGTCCGGGTCCACACGCCGTTTGATGGTGCGAAAGGCGGCCTGGGCCAGGAAGGCGCCGATGGCCCGGTGCGGCGCTTTCTTCAACTCGCGCTTGAGCCAGTTGAAGAAGCCCGTGGCCAGGCTCTCGCAGGTTTTCAGCACGACGTTGCCGACGAAGCCGTCGCAGACGACCACGTCCACGCGATTGGCGAACAGATCGTGGCCTTCCACGTTGCCGATGAAGTTGATGCTCTTGATCTGCTTGCAGAGCTTGTGGGCTTCGAGGGTGAGGTCATTGCCCTTGACCTCCTCGGTGCCCACGCTGAGCAGGCCCACCCGGGGCGTCTCGTAGCCCAGGATGTGCCTCGAGTAAAGCGAGCCCATGATGGCGTAATGCGCCAGGTGGCGGGGGCGGCACTCGATGTTGGCCCCGGCGTCCAGCAGCACAAAATCGTTGTCGGGCGCCGGCATCACCGTGGCGATCCCCGGGCGGTCCACTCCGGCCAGGGGGCGCAGTTTCAGCGTCGAGGCCGCCACGACCCCGCCGGTGTTGCCGGGCGAGATGATGGCGTCGGCCTTGCCTTCCTTGACCAGTTCCACAGCCCGGGCGATCGAACAATCCCGCTTCTTCCGCAGCCCCACCACCGGCTTCTCGTCCATGCCCAGCACTTCCGAGGCATGAACGACGGCGATGCGCGGGTCGCGCTGGCGCATGCCGCCCAGGGCCGCGAGAATCTCCGATTCCCGGCCCACCAGGAAGACCTGCCGGATGCGCTCCTGCCCGGGCGCCTGCAAGGCAGCCTTGACGCCATCGACGACAACCCCGCTGCCGTGGTCGCCACCCATGACATCCACTGCGATGCGCATATATGGAAAAAGCGCCGGAAGGATGCTTCAGGCGCTCCACTCCACCGCCTATCCTTGCGCTGTGACGGTCAGCACCTGGCGTCCGCGGTAGAATCCGCAGGCGGGGCAGACCCGATGCGGGCGGTGGGGTTCGCCGCATTGCGGGCAGGGGGAAGTCTGAGGGAGGGCCAACACGCTGTTGTAGGCGCGGCGCATGCGCTGACGGCTTCGCGACGGTTTTCTTTTTGGTACACCCATAAAAGCTCTCTCGTTATAATTTCAACTTGTTCAATACAGCCCACACGGATGAAGTCATCTGGGACTCCTTGCCAGGCGGGGCGTCAGCCCCGGCGGACGCGGGCTGTTGAAGGCCCGCGCATCCGGGTTCACACAACGGATGTTGCGGAAACGCCAGCACCATATCTTCCCGCACAAAGGGCGTCAAGTC
>JAKLEJ010000341.1 GCA_022711695.1 Verrucomicrobiota bacterium
CCGAGAAAGCCATCGGCAGGTCAAATCGAAACTCGGTTTCGTTCGTGAACGCGGCCCGGATCGAGCGGGTGGCCGCATCCCAGATTTCGACGCTCTCGTTGCGCGTGGCCGCGGCGAGCGTCCCGCCGTCGGGGGAGAAGAGCGCGCGATGGGCCTCGCTCTCGAAGGGAAGGCTGCTGCCATCGCGCAGGTTCCACCAGCGCAACGGTTGGCCGAAGCCGCCGCTCACGAGCGCGCGGCCGTCCGGGGAGAGCGCCACAAACCCGATCTGGCGGTCCGCCGTCTTCAGGATGTTGGTCTCGTGGGTTTCGAGGTTCCACACACCGATCCGCCCTTCGTCGAACCCCTGGACGAGGATGCGAAAATCCGAGCTGAGCGCCAGCGGGGGCGCCGGCCGCGGCGGCCGGAACCGGGAACGTTCCGAGCTGTTGATCAGAGGCAGCTCCTGTTCCACCTCGCGGCTGGTCAGGTTGAAGAACACCAGCGACCCCTGTCGATCCAGGGCCGCGAGCCTGCGGCTGTCCCGGGAGATAATCACCGGCGGCTGCCAGGGACCCGGGATGATGTCCTCCTTTTCCTGGGGGCGGACCGGCCACCATTTGACGCTGCCGTCTTTTGCCCCAGTGGCCAGGTGCTGGCCGTCGGGAGAGAACGCCAGGCTCCACACCTCGCTCAGATGCCCCCGGAAAGTGGCAATCCGCTGCCGGGAGGCGAAATCCCAGAGGCGGATCGAATAGTCCATGCTGGCGGTGGCCAGCGTGCGTCCGTCGGGAGAAAAGGCCAGGGTGGAGATGGCCCCGCTATGCTCGACATGCTCAGGATCCTTGGGCATGACGGCCACCTCTTCCCCGGAGCGCACGTTCCAGACGCTCAAGACAAAGACCCCCCGTTCCGAGAGGGTGTTTCGCGCCGCCACCAGGTATTCCCCATCCGGTGAAAAGGCCAGGACGCGGTCGTTTCGCGACCAACGGCCAATTCGGCCGAAGAGATTCGTGGAATCCTGCAGGACCACGTCCGCGCCCGGACGATCCAGCGGCCAGAGCGAGAGACCGGCCCGGGTGTCCGTGGCCAGGGTTTTGCCGTCAAAGGAAAGCGCCAGGGGCCCGGTGGCCCCGCGCAGCAGTTTTAACTCCTTCCAGCCGACCGTGTCCCAGACGCGAACCCCATCGCGGCCGGCGGAGGCCAGCAGGGCGGCGTTGCCCGCCTGGGCAATGGGACTGGCGCCGCCCCGAAGCGGGGGGCGTTCGCTCCAATCGCTGGTGGCCCAGACACGGACGTTGAAGGGCGAGGCGGCCAGCAGGGTCTTCCCGTCGGCCAGGAAAGCCAGGGATTGTGCCCCCCCGGGAAGCGTGGCCGCCACGGAACGGGCGCGCAGGTTCCAGACCACCGTCTTCTGGAAAAGCCCGATGGCCAGGAGGTCTCCCGTTGGGCTGACCGCCAGGGCCTGCACCGGGCTCTCCTGCGTGGGCAGGGCCTGGTGGGGATCCCCCTGGCAAAGCTGCCAGAGGTGGCGCCACTCGAACCCGCGCAGGTCTGGCTCGCCGGGTTTGGGCCGGTGCTTGTTCAACAACTGCACGGCCCGCCCCAGGTTGTGGGCGTCCAGCGACTGCTGGGCCAGGTTAATGTCCGCGACATACTCATTGAGGCGGGCGGCGCCCCGCTCCAGCTCGGCGCGCGATTGCGCCTTCTGAGCCAACTGCCGCAGGTGTGTCTCCTGCCGCTCGGAGACTTGGGCCTGGCGCTCCGCTTGCGTGGCCCGAACCGCCAGCCAGGTGCTCAGGCCCGCTCCGGCCACGAGGGTGATTGCGATCGCGCCCGCCGCCGCCAGGGCCCCCCGATGCCGGCGCGCGAACTTCTGGAACCGGTAGAGGCTGCTGGGCGGCCGCGCCAGCACCGGCTCTCCATCCAGGAACCGCCGCAGGTCCGCGGCCAGGTCGTTGGCAGTGGCGTAGCGGCGGGTGCGGTCCTTCTCCAGACACCTCATCGCGATCCAGTCCAGGTCTCCGCGAAGCAGGTGGATGAGCTGCGGCGAGGCTGTGCTGCGCTGCCGCGCGGTCGTGGTCAGGTCGGCCTCGATCAGAGTGGCCAGCCGGGTCGAGGGCCGCTCCGGTTCCTGTTCACGGATGGTTCGGCGGCATTCGTCCAGGCTCACGCTCATGAGCGTTTGCGGATCGAAGGGCGTCCGGCCGGTCAGCAGTTCGTATAACAGGACGCCCAGCGCGTAGATGTCGCTCCGGGTATCGACGTCCAGCCCGCTCATCTCCGCCTGCTCCGGGCTCATGTAGGCGGGAGTTCCGATGAAGGTGGTGAACTCGGTGAACAGGGTCTTTTCGGTCAGGCGATGCTCGGTGGCCTTGGCGATGCCAAAGTCGATGACTTTGGGAACGGGCGTGCCGTCATGCAGCGTGACGAGGATGTTGGACGGTTTGATGTCGCGGTGGATGACGCCCTTTTGGTGGGCGTGCTGGATGGCCTGGCAGACCTGGATGAGCAACTCAAGCCGGTCGTGAGTGGACACATTGTTCTGGTCGCAATACTCGGTGATCCTCACCCCCCGCACCAGCTCCATCACGAAGTAGGGGCGCCCCGCATCCGTCGCTCCCGCGTCCAAGACCTTGGCGATGTTCGGATGCTCCATCATGGCCAGCGCCTGCCGCTCGGCCTCGAACCGGGCGATGACGCTTCGAGTGTCCATGCCCAGCTTGATGACCTTTAAGGCCACGCGTCTGCGCACGGGCTCTTCCTGCTCGGCCATATAGACCGAGCCGGCCCCGCCTTCCCCGAGCTTTTGCAGCAATTTGTAGCGGCCGATGCGCTCGCCGGGCCGCTCGTTGGCCGGCGCAATCAGAGAGGTGTCGCCGGGCCCCCGTGGGGCGGCGGCCGGGGCGCTGCGAGCTCCCGCAAGAGCTGGAGTCTCGAGAAACTGTCCCAATTGCTCATGCTCCCGCAGCAGGTCCTCCACCCGTTCCCGCAGGCGGGTGTCCCCGGCGCAGGCCCCATCCAGGAAAGCGGCGCGGCGGCCGGCGTCCTTTTCCAGCGCGCCCAGGAAGATCTCCCGCTCCCTTTCTCCCTGGGCAGCTTTGTTTAGAGCACTCACAACGGTCCATCCATATTCGCGCAAAAGGCGGGCAAAGTCCGCAAGATTCTGCCGCCTATCGCCGTTTAGCCGGTCTGGAGGCGGCCCAATGCCAGCAGCCCGTAAAACGTGTATTCGCTGTCCAGGGTGTCTTCCGCCCAGTGGGCGTGAAAGGAACCCTCATTGGTCCAGAGGGAATCCAGAAAATCCAGGCAGCGCTCGCGGACTCCGTCCAGCGGCGCCCCTGCGATGCCAAGCGCATGCAAGGCGGTAGCCGTCGAGAGCAGATCTGGCAATGGCGCGCCAGGAGCCGCTCGGAAGCCGCCCTCAGGCGGGCAGCGGGCCAGCAGCCAATCCAGGGCCGCAGCGGGCGCAGGCTGGTTCAGTTGCCTGAGAACGGCCACGGCTGCGGCGGTGGCGTTGGTGGATCCCTCGAACCTCTGGGGGTGGTCCGCCGCGTCCTCTGGAAGCGCGTTGCTCCACGCGCCGTCGGTTGTGGCCAGCCTGCGCAGGCACTCCAGCAGGCCTCCGGGATGAGGGGGCATCAACCCCAGGTCCTGATAAGCCGCCAGGGCCAGAAAACAGCCATAGACTGTGCCATGTGGGCTTCCCGGGATCGGACCGTAACCGCCGTCCCCCGAGCGAAAGGATTCGATACGCTCCGCCAGCGCCGCTGGATCCCAGCCCGCCGCGCCGCGAACAGGTTGTGGAGATCGAGTTTGAATCCTGGCTCGAGCCAGACAACAGAGATGCACGAAATCCAGACCGTCGCCTTCTCCCGCCTTTCGGACATACGCGGCGGCTTTCCGAAAGGAATCGCCGTCGTTGGCGCCCGCGGTTTCCAGGGCGCGCAATCCGTCCAGTCCGAATACCGTATAGTAGAGGTCCCCTCGGCCGGACCGGTCCCGGAATGCTCCGTCCTCGAGTTGCTGCCGGAGCAGATACCTTCGGACCAGCGGGGCCGAATCGCCCAGCGCGCGCGCGGCCTGCCGGGCCGCCTGCAGCATTTCCAGTCGGAGGCTCACCCGGGGCGCGCTAACCGGCGGGCGCGGTGTTGGTCTGCGGGGCTGCGGGGGCGTCCGCAGCCGCAAGATTCACTGCCTCGAACTCCTTGCACCAGCCCTTGATCTCAGTGTCGTTGAAAATCTTGCCGATTACGCGGCGCAGCAGGCCTTTCAGGTTGGCGTTGTCGAGTTCACGCAGGCTCCGAATGGCTTCCTCTTTGTAGGTTTCGAGCAGCGTGCGGGCACGCTCTTCGGCCTTCAACTCCGTGTAAATCGACTCGATTTGGCCTGCTTGATCCTTCATCTGGGGAACACGCCTCCAGACCGATTCCAACAAGGCCTTTTGCTCGTCCTTGGAACGTTCGTACGCG